>CAMCPC010000157.1 GCA_945876665.1 uncultured Oscillospiraceae bacterium | reverse complement strand
TGGACTATATCCAGACAACCTTCATAACGTTCCCTGTGTTCAATATTGCGGACATAGGAATTACAGTCGGTGCGGCGCTGCTTGTGCTGTACGTTATCCTGTTTGATAAGGAAGATAAAAATGCAAAAAATAACACTGAAAGCAACTGATGAAAATTCAGGCGAACGTCTTGACAAATTCATAGCGGATAACAGCGATATTTCACGCAGTTATGCGGCGAAGCTGTGCGAGGACGGACTTGTTATGCTTGGTGGAAAGCCGCTTGCCAAGAAATATAAAATAACAGGCGGCGAGGAAATTGAAATAGATGTTCCTAAGCCCGAGGAGCTTTCCATAGAGCCGGAGAACATACCGCTTGACATAGTCTACGAGGACAGTGATGTGATAGTTGTGAACAAGCCGCAGGGACTATGCGTACACCCCGCGCCCGGTAACGAGAGCGGAACGCTTGTAAACGGGCTTGTATATCACTGCGGCGGCGAATTATCCGCTATAAACGGCGTGATACGTCCCGGAATAGTACACCGAATTGACAAGGACACATCGGGACTTCTGATAGTTGCAAAAAATAACGAGGCGCATCTTAAACTGTCTGAACAGCTAAAGGAGCGCAAGGCAATGCGCAAATACGTTGCGCTTGTGAACGGCAACATAAAGGAGGAGGGCGGCACAATAAATAAGCCGATTGCCCGAAATCCTGTTGACAGAAAGAAAATGGCGGTAGTGCAGGGCGGACGCGAGGCGATAACGCATTTTAACGTGCTTGAACGCTTCGGACAATATACTCTTGTGGAGTGTATTCTTGAAACAGGCAGAACGCATCAGATAAGGGTGCATATGGCGTCCATAGGACACAGTATAGTGGGCGACCCGCTGTACGGAATAAAAAAGGAAAAGTTTAATTTACAGGGTCAGCTTCTTCACGCGAAAACAATCGGATTTGTCCACCCGACAACGGGAGAAATGATGGAATTTTCAAGTGAAATCCCCGAGTATTTTCAAAAAGTATTGGAAAAACTGAGAAAAATATAAACTTTTAATAAAAAATGTAAGCTAACACTTGCATTTTGCCGTCGAAAAAGGTATTATTAATATATAATTAATTGGGAGTGATTACATAATGACAGAATTGTGCGTTGTATTCGGCGGTCAGTCGCCGGAGCATGACATTTCAAGAAAATCGGTAACGTCGGTTTTGAATAACCTTAATAAGAATAAATACAACATTTCCGTTATCGGAATAACAAAGAACGGCGCGTGGTATTTGTATACAGGCGACTACAAAAATATCGAGGGCGGAGAATGGGAACAGGATACCGCTAACAAGAAAAAGGCAATTATTTCGCCTGACGCGGAGGATAAGGCAATCCTTGTGTTTGAGGGCGACAAGGTAAGCAAAATACACCCCGATGTGATTTTCCCCGTATTGCACGGTGAGTTTGGTGAGGACGGTACAATCCAAGGCTTGTTTGAGCTTTCCAATATTCCGTATGTGGGCATGGGCGTAATGGCGTCAGCCAACGGCATGGATAAGACTTCTTCAAAAATTGTCTTTGCAAATGCGGGAATACCGCAGGCGGATTGGGTTGTTGTGAACAGAACAGACGACTATGAAAAGAAAATGGACGAAATTGAAAATAAGCTTGGTTATCCGTGCTTTGTAAAGCCGGCAAGAACAGGCTCATCTGTAGGCGTAGGCAAGGCGCATGACAGGGCTGAGCTTAAGAGCGCGATTGAAAATGCGGCGCAGTTTGACAGAAAAATACTTGTTGAGGAAAACATAGACGGTCATGAGGTTGAATGTGCTGTTCTTGGCAATGAAGACCCGAAGGCGGCAACTGTGGGCGAGATTATGCCGACAGTCGAGTTTTATGATTTTGACGCAAAGTACAACGACAATTCAACACAGCTGCAAATTCCAGCCGATTTGCCGCAGGAAACGATTGAGAGAATAAGAGAATACGCCGTAAGAGCCTTTAAGGCACTTGACGGCAGCGGACTTTCGAGAGTGGACTTCTTTGTAAAGCACAGCGACGGAAGCGTGGTTCTGAATGAAATCAACACACTTCCGGGATTTACGAATATAAGTATGTACCCGAAACTTTGGGGAGCGGTAGGCGTAGAATACAGCGAACTGCTTGATCAGCTTATAGAGCTTGCAAAAAAACGTGTAAGATAACCTTTAAAAAAGAATTTAACGGACAGGTGAATGAGATTGACATTGAAAAATACTGATAATGAATACCGTATTATTGTAAGTAATAAGCAAACTATAGATAATGAAACAGACACAATAGAAGAGATTGCATACGGCAGCTACCATGAAAAGAACGGTAAACAGTATATACTATACAAGACAGATAATGATGGGGATAAGATTTCGTCCGTTATAAAAATTGACTGTGACGAGGTAACAATAAAGCGTAACGGCAGTATTAATTCATCAATGGTGTATAGGGTCGGTGAAAAGAAAAGCTTTTTGTATGAAATACCATACGGAAAGATCGAAATGGAAATTGAAACGCATCGTATAATTTCAGATATGAATGAAACGGGCGGGGAAATAGAGCTTGTTTATACGCTGACCATTCAGGGAGAAAAATACTTTAATGATATGAAAATAACTGTAGTTAAGAGGTAGAATTTATGGAATTGAGAAAAATAACAGCGGCAGTTTTGTCTGTGGTTATAACGGCATCGGGAACGGTATTTGCGGCACCGGCGACAAAAACTGATGAAACAGAATACAGCGGCGAATATCAGGCTTTTGAACAGATTGCTGAATACGTGGCTGAACGATATATAGATGATTCTTATACAAAAGAAGAAATAATGGCACAGGGCTTATCGGACTTGCTGGAGAATAATAGTCCGTTGCTTATAGAATTGCTTAAATCCACGCTTGAGAGCATGGACGATTACAGTGAATTTTACACAGCTGAAGAATTTAAAGAATTTCAGAATATGATTAACAAAACCTTTTACGGCATCGGTATTACCATGCGTCAGGACGGCAAAGATTATGTCGAGATAACAGGTTTTGTAGAGGGTAACGATAATGCCGAAAAGGCAGGCTTTAAGGTCGGAGACAGGATTTATAAGGTTGACGGAACTGACGTGACAGGCTGGAAGATGGATGATGTCCGTGCGAAGGTTATCGGGGAAGAGGGCACCACGGTAAAGATTACCGTTCTGCGTGACGGTAAGGAAATTGAACTTACGGCTACACGTGTTGCAGTCAATGAAACAACTGTTTACAGCGGAGTGCTGCAGGGGGATGTCGGATACATTCAGATAACATCGTTTAACGCTGAAACAGCTGAGGATTTTGAAGAATCGCTTGACATGATGCGTGAAGAAAATATTGAAAAGATTATTCTTGACTTAAGGAATAACGGCGGTGGTCTTGTATCCGCAGCTATAGACATAGCTAAGAATATTGTTCCGAAGGGAAAAATAATTGATGTAAAGTACAGACAGTCAGAGTATAATGAAACGTATATGTCAAATCTTGCAAAGAAGGAATTTGATTTTGTAGTGCTTGTTAATGAGCATACTGCCTCGGCATCGGAAATTCTTGCCAGTGCTATGCAGGATTCGGGCGCGGGCGTGATTGTCGGCACAACGACCTTTGGCAAGGCTGTTATACAGAATACTTTTCCGCTTACAAACGGCTCCATGTTCAAGCTCACAGTGGGTCAGTACATAACAAGAAACGGAAATGAGATAAACCATAAGGGAATTACGCCTGACACATATGTTGAGAATGTGACAAGCAAGATAGATACGTCAGCGTATACACCGTTTGATTTTGCTACAAGGTCTGCATTGGGTATGAATAATGACAATGTCAGAGCAGCAAAGGAGAAGCTGCGTCTGCTTGGATACTATGACGGTGATGCAGAAAACGGCATATTTGACGAGGAGCTTAAGGAATCCGTAAGATCATTCCAACAGGCAAATGATATATTCTCATACGGAGTGTTGGATATACCGACACAAGAAAGAATAGATGAACTTTTCTCTGATATAGATGTAACAAGTGATGAACAGCTGAAAACGGCATAT
>CAMCPC010000156.1 GCA_945876665.1 uncultured Oscillospiraceae bacterium | reverse complement strand
TATACACTTGTCAGGGTTTTCCGTCGCTTCTATATGAAAGGTCACTCCGTCCGCGCCCGCGTTTATAAAGTCGTCAATATATTTTTCCGGCGGTGTTATCATCAGATGCACGTCAAAAAACATATCCGTATATTTGCGTATTGACTTGATTACAGGCATCGCAAATGAAATATTCGGAACAAAATGCCCGTCCATTACGTCAATATGAAGCCACTTTGCTCCCGCTTTTTCTGCTCTTTTTATCTGGTCGGCAAGCATGCCGAAATCCGCCGCTAAAATAGATGGTGAAAGTATCATTTCTTTTGCCATTCCTTTACTGATTTTAGTTTATTATAAAGTTCGATATAGCTTTCATAGCGCGAAGAAGCCATTTCTCCGCTTTCGACCTTTTCCTTTACAAAGCAATCCGGCTCGTTTATATGCGAACAGCCGCGGAAACGGCATTTATTCTGCGAATTTGCCATTTCGGGGAAATACTGCCACAAATCCTCAGCCTTTATGCCCTCAACCTCAAGGGAGCTGAATCCCGGAGTATCAAGCACAAAACCGCCGTTTTTCATTTCAAACAGCTCCACATGACGCGTAGTATGCTTTCCGCGCTGAATTTTCTCGGACACGCTTCCCGTTTCAAGATCATCATCTGTTATAATGTTCAAAAGACTCGACTTGCCCACACCGGAAAGACCTGCAAATGCTGTTGTCTTACCCTTAAGGTAATCCATCAGTTCCGCCGTTCCTTCGTGCTTTTCCGCGCTTACACAAAACACCTTGTAGCCTGCCTTTGAATAAATTTCCGCTATATCCTCACGTCGCGCAATGTCCGTTTTGTTGATGCACACGGCTGGCTCAATTTTATTTATTTCCGCATTAACAAGCATTTTATCAATAAGAAACAAATTCGGCTCCGGTGACGCCGCCGCCACAACAAGCATCATTGTGTCAACATTTGCCACGGGCGGTCTTACAAGAAAAGAGCTTCTCGGCAAAATTCTGACAATACTGCCCTTTTCGCCGATAAGCTCAATCTCTGCTCTGTCTCCTATCATCGGAGTTATTTTTTGCTTACGGAAAACTCCTCTTGCCTTACATTCATATATTTTGTCGGAGGCCTTTACATAGTAAAAGCCCCCGATACCCTTTATTATAGTTCCAACAGTTTCAGTCATACTAACCTCTAATTAAAATTTATCGTCTTATCGCTTATCTTGCTTCCGTCAATATAAGCCTGAACCTCTGCTGTGCCTGAACCTGTTATGTCAACAGAAACAGTTCCCTCATCCTTTGAATGAACAGCGCTGTGGATTGTTCTTCCGTTGGCTACGATTTCCACATCTACAGTGTCATTTGCCGTATCGGGAATTTTCACCGTAAAGGTTCTTGTTGAAGTTTTATTTGCAGAGCCGCCGTTATCTGATGAACCGTTTTCCGAACCCGAAGTTCCCGTTGAATTATTTGTATTGCTTTGTCCGCCGTTATTATTTCCCGATGGATTTTCCGGAGCCGCTGTCGGAGCATTCTCTCCTGTCTGCGTATTTTCCTCGCCTCTTGAAAGTACAATACTTACAAACGAACCCTTAAGGGCATTTTTACCAAGTTCAGGACTTTGTGATATTACTGTACCCTCAGGCGCGGAAGATGCCTTTCTCGAAACGTTTCCAAGACTCAGTCCGTTCGCCTTAAGTGTTGCCTCCGCCTGGTCTCTGCCAAGACCTATTATGCTCGGAACTGAAACTCTTTCACCTGTCGGAGTTGCCTGTGTACTCTCACCCGTATTGCCCTTGCTTACATGAAGATTTATAATATCGTCCTTATTAAGCTTTGTGCCTGCAAGCGGTGTCTGGCGGATTACATATCCTGCAGGAACATCTTTCGATTCCTCTTCCTTAACCGTATAGTTAAGTCCTGCATTCAGTATTTCTTCCACAGCCTTGTCAAACTGCTTATTAACAACATCCGGCGCGGCAATGTTACCGCCCGAAGAACCTATAGAAACAACAAGCTTTATCTCGCTGTTTTTCTTTACTACCTTCTTTGGCGCGGGGTCCTGCGAAATTACACAGTTTTCCGCAACTGTATCTGAAAGCGAATATTCTATTTCATCAGCAATTTTAAGTCCGGACTTCTGTGCCTCGGCTGTTGCTTCCTCAATAGTCATATTCGAAAAATCGGGAACGATTGATTCTTTGCTCATATTAAGCCCGAAATATACCGCAAGCGCCAAAAGAGCTACAACGACAACCGTGGATATTGCAAGAACAACTGCAATCCTGTCCTCTTTCTTCTGCTTTCTGCTCTTTTTCTTAACCTCGGTCTTTCTCTTTGTGCGTCCCCTTGCCGGCAGTTCTTCTATTTCCTCATCATCAGGTATGGAAATATCAGGAACATCAATATCATCTATCGAGTAATCATCTTCATCTGTTACAACCTCGTCATTGTCCTGAAGCGTTTTTCTGTACATTTCCTCACGGCTCGGCAACGGCTCATCTGCAAGCACTGCATGAAGGTCGTCCACAAATTCCTGAACATTCTGATACCTTGCATGCTGTTCTTTTGAAATTGCTTTCATCGTCACATACGCAAGGTCTGTCGGAATATCCAGATTGACGCACTTTACATTTACAGGGTCTTTTTCAAGGTGCATAAGCGCAACGCTTACCGCAGTATCACCGTCAAACGGCACCTTGCCCGTCAGCATTTCATAAAGCACAATACCAAGCGAATATATATCGCTTCTTGCATCGGTAAAGCCGCCCCTTGCCTGTTCAGGGGAAATATAATGAACACTTCCCAGAGCGCTTCCGCCTACAACGGTTGTTTCGCCCGCAACTGCTCTTGCGATACCGAAGTCTGTAACCTTAAGGATTTTATCCTTTGTCATAAGAATATTCTGCGGCTTTATATCACGGTGTATAATATTTATGGAATGTGCCTCATTTATACCCTGTCCTATCTGAATGGCAAAGTCACACGCCTCCTGCCACGGAAGAGCACCCCTTGTCTTTATGTATTCTTTAAGGGTTATACCGTCCACATATTCCATAACCATGTAGTTAAGTCCGTTTTCTTCGCCAACATCATAAACAGATACTATGTTGTTATGCACAAGACTTGCAGATGATTGTGCTTCCTTTATAAAGTTTGTAACAACATTTTTCTCATCCTCAAGTGATTCACGAAGTATTTTAATGGCAACATAACGGTTAAGGAGTGTATCCTTTGCCTTATACACTGTAGCCATACCGCCTGTACCGATTTTTTCAAGCATGTCATATCTGTTTCCAAGTGTCATACCAGCTAAATTATCAATGTTCATTATCGTATTTCTCCCTTTCCAAAAGCCACAATCGTTATATTATCTCCGCCGCCGCGTGAATTTGCAAGAGCCACAAGGTCCTCACAGCTTTCCTGAAGCGGCTTCTCTCTTTTTATGTGTGCCATTATTTCATCATCTTCAACATAATTCGTCAGTACGTCACTGCAAATGACTATCGTTTCACCGTTATACGGTTTTATCGAAATATCTACCTTTACAGTGTCCTCTGCGCCCATGGCACGCGTTATGTAGTTCTTTTTCGGATGTTTTTTTGCCATCTCGGGGCTTATTTCTCCCCTTGATACAAGCTCCTGAACATAGGAGTGATCCTTTGTAATCTGCCTTATATCATCACCTATCATATATGCACGGCTGTCGCCCACATGCGCCGCTATTATCTTGTTCTGATAAATCATGACGCAGGTCGAGGTCGTACCCATTCCCATTATCTTATAATGATTTTTCGCATAGCTGAAAATAATACTGTTCGCTGATATAAAAGCCTGTCTTATGGTTTCTCCTGCCTCCACATAATCAAGCGATGTATCAAGATTTTTCTTCAAGTGGTTTTCTACTATGTCGACAACCATCATGCTTGCAATTTCGCCCGCCTGATGTCCGCCCATACCGTCAGCTACCATAGCATACGGGAAAGTATCGTTATCATTTACATAATAATTGTCTTCATTTATTTTTCTGCGCATTCCTATATCGGTAACCGCACCAAATTGCATATCGAAAATCACCTCATTTCTTTTT
>CAMCPC010000155.1 GCA_945876665.1 uncultured Oscillospiraceae bacterium | reverse complement strand
AAATTTAAAATAGCTCGTTTTCAATTATCAAATCCTGCGCAGCCTCCAGCTCGGTACTTGGCACAAGCACCTCATAACAGCCTGCCTTTTCCCCGCCGTCCGCGTTTGCGCGTCTTAGTTTAGAAATCACTCTGTTCGTTAAAAGCACATCGACCAGCTTTTCAGATGTCTCCTTTGACTGCGATACATAAACCACTGTCCACATATATTAACCTCCTGACAAGATGTGAAAATCCTATCTCTCGTCCGACATAAGCTTTCCGTGTTTAGTGTATATTTCAGCCGCGCCGTTTATTTTTATTGCCGATGTAACTTCGGTAAACTGCGCTATATATACCTCACCTTTATCAAGTTTCTCAGTATGATGAAACTTCGTATCTCTGCCTCTTGTAAGACCGATAATGTTAACGCCGTTCTCAAGAGCCTTTATAACTATATAATCTTCCATATTTTATACCTCGTCTAATCTAAAAAATATCACATCTTACTATATAATATAGCATTTACGCAAATTTTTCAAGAGTAAATACATTAAAAAAATTTGTGCCACTTTCCTGTGTTTTGGTTATTTTCACTATTTTATGCGCACATTTTCCTCGCCGAATATATTTTTTATATCCTGAAGGGCATTTACAGTGCCGTTAAACCACAGTCTGCGCGGAACAGCCGCCATTTTTTTTGTATCCGAGAAGAACAGTCTTACCTCCATATCTCCCCGATAGGGAGCAAGACTTTCCTCTACCATTTTAAGGTTTTCCTCATTCCGCGTTTCAAGCTGAATGTAAAGCCTTTTAGGCTCTTTTCTTGCTGCAATAGCTTCATCAAGCGGCTGCACCGCCTGCATTAAAAGCTTCGGTTCTTCGTCCTCGCGTATGGACAGTCTGCACGAAACAGCCACAAGATTATCCTCCTGCAAAAGAGGCGAATATTCCGCAAGCACCTTCGGGAACACTATACACTCCACAACACCGTATATATCCTCAAGCGTCAGAAACGCCATCTGCGCATTGGCGCGCGTGGTTTTGTTTTTCCGTGACGCTATTGTCGCACAGATGACTATCATGTCGCCGTCCTTTATTCCGTCTTCCGCCGCGTGATAGTTGCCATCTTCGTCGCGGTGTACGCTCATCAATACGTCGCTTATATTATATTTTGTAAGTTTCTTTATTTTATCCGTATATTCCTCCATAGGATGTCCCGAAAAATACATTCCCGTGGACTGCTTTTCCATTTTAAGCAAGGATTTCTTGTCAAGCTCGGGAATATCGGGAAATTCCATTTCCGTCTGTTCGTCCAAAGCATCAAACAGCGACATCTGCCCCGCTACATTGCTGCGCGCTTCCTGTGCCGCTCCGTCAAGCGCTCTTTCATATACGGCTAAAAGCTGCGAACGCTTTATGCCCATTGAATCAAATGCGCCGCAGGAGATAAGTCCCTCAATTGCTCTCTTGTTCATATCCCGCCCTGTCATACGGTCTATAAAGTCCGCAAAGCTTTTGAATTCACCGTTATTATTCCGCTCATTCACAAGATTTATTATCATTGCGCGTCCCACGTTCTTGACCGCGGACAAGCCGAAACGTATTGAGCCGTTTTCAACGGTAAATGTGTCCTCGCTCTTATTTACGTCGGGGGGCAGACGGTCAATGCCCATATCCTTACAGTTTGCGATATAGTGGTTTATCTTGTCAAGGTCGTCAATACTCGATATGAGCGATGCCATGTATTCAACAGGATAAAAGGTCTTTAAATATGCCGTCTGATACGTTACAAACGCATATGCCGCCGCATGGGATTTGTTAAAGGCATAGTTTGCGAAGTCGTTTATTTCATCAAATATCGAAATTGCAGTTGCCTCGTCAATGCCGTTCTTTATACAGCCGGGAATTTCACCGTCATCGCTTCCGTAAATGAAATTCTTACGTTCAATAACCATCTGATCAGCCTTTTTCTTACTGATAACGCGGCGCATGGAGTCGGCTTTTCCCAATGAGTATCCCGCAAGCGTACGCACTATTTCAAGCACCTGCTCCTGATACACCATACAGCCGTAAGTTACGTCAAGAATATCCTTTAATAACGGATGCTTGTACTGAATAGTTTCGGGATTTTTCTTGCTCTTTATATATCTCGGAATCTGTTCCATCGGTCCGGGACGGTAAAGCGCAATTCCGGCTATAACGTCCTCAAGGCTGTCGGGCTTCAGCTCCTGCATGAACGACTGCATACCCGCGCTTTCAAGCTGGAACACGCCGTCCGTGTTGCCCGACGATATAAGCTCGTACACTTCCCTACTGTTATAGTCTATGCTGTCCATGTCAAGGTCTATACCTCTTGTTTTCTTTATGATTTTAACAGCGTTTTCTATTACAGTAAGATTTCTGAGTCCTAAGAAATCCATTTTAAGAAGTCCGAGATTTTCAACCGTATCCTTGGTAAACTGTGTTGTTATGAAATTATCGGCATTAAGCTGTACGGGAACGTAATTAACAATAGGCTCGCTTGTGATAACAACGCCTGCCGCGTGTGTTGACGCATGGCGCGGAAGTCCCTCAAGCGCCATTGACGTGTCAAGCAGCTCCTTTATTTTCGTGTCATTTTCGTACAGCGCATGAAGCTCCGCGCTTATGTCAATCGCCTTGCTTATAGTCATTTTAAGGTCAAACGGCACAAGCTTCGCAACCTTGTCCACCTCGGCATAGGGAATATTCAATGCTCGTCCCACGTCACGTATTGCAAGCTTTGCTTTCATTGTACCAAAGGTGATTATCTGCGCAACCTGTCCCTCGCCGTACTTTTCAACCACGTAATCAATTACCTTTTGTCTGCCCTCGGGCGCAAAGTCAATATCAATATCAGGCATACTTACACGCTCGGGGTTTAAGAAACGCTCGAAAATAAGTCCGTATTTTATCGGGTCAACAGTCGTTATCCCAAGACTGTATGCAACAATACTGCCTGCCGCGCTGCCTCGTCCCGGTCCTACCATTACGCCGTTGTTCTTTGCAAAGTGGATAAAGTCCCATACGATAAGGAAATAATCCACAAATCCCATATTCTTTATAACGCCAAGCTCATAGTCAAGACGCTGCTGCAATTCCTCGCTGACAGGCGAATAGCGCTTTTCAAGTCCCTCTTGACACAGCTCCTGCAAATACGTGAATGCGTCCTTACCGTCGGGAACGTCAAACGCGGGCAGGTGGCGCGTGTTAAAGTCAAAATCCACATTGCACCGTCTTGCAATTTTTTCGGTATTCTCAATAGCTTCGGGGACGTATTCAAACAAATCCGCCATTTCCTCGGGTGATTTTATATAAAATTCCTCTGTTTCAAACCTCATTCTGTCGGGGTCGTCAACTGTTTTTTCCATCTGTATACACATCAGAACGTCCTGATATTTCGCGTCCTCTTTTTTGAGGTAATGTATATCGTTTGTGGCAACAAGTCCCACACCCGTTTCCTGCGACAGCTTTATTATTTCGGGAATTATACGCTTTTGTTCGCTTATGCCGTGGTCCTGTATTTCAAGGAAATAATTATCCTTGCCAAGCACGCTTACATATTTTTCAACAATCTTTTTCGCCTCGTCATAGCTGCCGCGCAGAATTGCCTTCGGCACTTCTCCGGCAAGGCACGCGGAAAGGGCGATTATTCCCTCGCTGTGCTGCTTTAAAAGTTCAAAATCAATTCTCGGTTTATAGTAAAAGCCCTCCGTATATCCGCTCGAAACAAGCTTAATAAGGTTCTGATAGCCTGTCTGATTTTCGGCAAGCAGAATAAGGTGGCTCGTCTTATTGTCAATGGCATGCACCTTGTCAAATCGCGTACGCGGCGCCATATACACCTCACAGCCGATTACAGGGTGAATACCCTGTGCCTTTGCCTCGCGGTAAAAATCCACAACACCGTACATTGAGCCGTGGTCGGTGATTGCACATGAGGTCATGCCAAGCTCCTTGACGCGCGATATTAACTTTTTTATGCTCGCTTCACCGTCAAGCAGACTGTACTCCGTGTGAGTATGCAAATGACAAAACTCCATGCGTGTTCCTCCTTTTTTGAAAATGTAAATTATTGTTTAT
>CAMCPC010000154.1 GCA_945876665.1 uncultured Oscillospiraceae bacterium | reverse complement strand
CACCGAGGACGAGGTCGCTCCGGGCGATATAATAAAGGTAAAAATTCTTGATGCGGATGAATATGACCTGACAGGTCAATCGGAGGTGACAGTATGAATACAGCGAATAAAATAACAATGATACGCGTATTTCTTGTGCCGGTGTTTATGGTGCTGTTTATGATTGATAATACAGCCTGCCATTATGCGGCGCTTGGCGTGTTTATTCTTGCGTCCATAACTGACGCGATAGACGGACATATTGCGCGAAAGTACAATCAGACCACAACCTTCGGCAAATTTGTTGATCCGCTTGCCGATAAGGTGCTGACAACGGCGGCATTTCTTATACTGATGTACTATGGCAGAATGTCTGTATGGGCGCTGATGATAGTGCTTACGCGCGAATTTATGGTGGCAGGTGTAAGACTTGTCGCCGCAGGTGACGGCAATGTCGTTGCCGCAAGTATGTGGGGCAAGCTGAAAACCGTTACGCAGATGGTGGCTGTAGTTGTGGCTATGCTGCTTCTGCCGGTAAAAACTACTTTTTTGGGTGTACAGCCGAGACTGTTATCGGATATACTTATCTGGGTTTCAGTTGCGTTTACAATAATTTCGGGTATAGATTATCTGGCAAAAAACTGGCATCTTATGAAATTGAAATAAAAAGCACAGTGCATAAATAATCAGGAGGTAAAATATTATGGAAGAAATAATCAATACATTAAAATTTGACGCAAGCGGACTTATTCCCGCTGTTGTGCAGAACATTGAAACAAACGAAGTGCTTATGGTGGCATATATGAATGCGGACACTATCAGGCAGACGATTGAAACGGGCAGAGCGACGTTCTGGTCAAGAAGCCGTCAGGAGGTATGGGTAAAGGGCGATACATCAGGCAATTATATGTACGTTAAGGAAATCCGTGTTGACTGCGACTGTGACTGTCTTATTTTGCTTGCAAACCCTGCCGGTCCTGCATGCCATACCGGTAACAGAAGCTGTTTCTTCCGTAAGATTGAGGACGGCAAGTTTGTTGAAGATAAGAACGCTCCGTCACGCAGCGATATTTTTGCGCGTGAACAGGCTGTTGTTATCGACAGAAAGGAAAATCCTGAGGAGGGCAGCTATACAAACTATCTGTTCGACAAGGGCGAGGATAAAATTCTGAAAAAGGTCGGTGAGGAAGCTGCAGAGGTTGTCATTGCCGGCAAGAACCGCGACAAGGACGAAATCAGATACGAGGTTGCAGACCTCATTTATCATCTGACTGTTATGCTTGTGGACAACGGCATGACATGGGACGACATCTATGAGGAAATGGAAAGACGCAGAAATTAATGACAATGTTACGCAATCAAAAACAGGTGTTCGGTTGAACACCTGTTTTTGATTTGTCATTCTTATCATACAATCAATGTTATAATTCTCAGAACAAACAATGCGCTTGAAATCCACATAACAGGGTGAATTTCCTTGATTTTGCCTGTGCATACCTTAAGGATAACCCATGAAAGAATACCAAACATGATACCGTTTGCGATTGAGTATGTGAAAGGCATCATTATAATAGCAACAAATCCGCTTACGACATCTGCGATATCGCCGTCGAACGTCATCTTTTTAACTGATGACATCATCAGAAGTCCGACAAACACAAGCGCGGGAGTAGTTGCAAAGCTCGGTATTGCAAGGAATATCGGTGACAGAACAAGCGCGATTATGAACAATGCACCTGTAGTAAGAGCGGTAAGTCCCGTACGTCCGCCCTGTGCCGCACCGGCGCTGCTCTCTACATAGCTTGTAACGGTTGAAGTACCCAGACAAGCGCCTGCGACTGTGCCTAAGGCGTCTGCCATAAGCGCTGCGCCGGCCTTTGGAAGATTGCCGTTTTTGTCAAGAAGATTTGCCTTGTCGGCAACGCCGATAACTGTTCCGACAGTGTCGAACAGGTCAACGAACAGGAACGAGAATACAATCACCGCAAATTCAAGGAAATGACTTGCTACATATCCGAAATTGAATTTAAACAGATAGGGTGCTGCGGGGATAAAGCTGCTTCCTGAAAAGCTTGGGAACAGTGAATAAACTCCGGCATCAACGTCTACCTGATACCAGCCTATAGCCTGCGCAATCATGCCGAGTATCCATGTGGCGAGGATACCGAAAAGTATATCTCCGGGGACCTTGTAATGATGCAGTACGGCGACAATCAAAAATCCGACCATAGCCAGAATGAACTGCGGTGATGATATGTTACCGAGCGATACAAGTGTTGATGCATCTGCAGTGACAATTCCTGCGCCCTTTAAGCCTATGATTACGATAAACAGACCGATACCGGCTGAAATGCCGTATTTCAGATTTGCGGGAACCTTGTTTACCAATGTTTCTCTGAACTTGAACAGTGAAAGGATAATGAATACTATACCTTCCACAAGCACAGCGGTAAGAGCAATCTGCCAGGGATCCTGAATACCTGCCTGCGCCATCGGCACACATACCGAATAGGCAAAGTATGCGTTAAGTCCCATACCTGAAGCAAGCGCTATCGGGTAGTTGGCAAAGAATGCCATGATTGCGCATGCAAATGCCGCTGATACGGCGGTTGCGGTGAATACCGCGCCTGCGCTCATTCCGGCGTCTGCCAAAATTGACGGGTTTACCGCAAGAATATACACCATCGAAAGGAAGGTGGTAAGTCCTGCGATAAGCTCTGTTTTAACGGTCGTGCCGTTTTCCTTGAGTTTGAACAGTTTTTCCATTCTTTTTTTCTCCTTTATGTAATTTTTTTGTACATTGTGTACTAAGTAGAGTTTATCACAGAAACTAATTTTATTCAAGTGGTTTTGCATTTTTTATAAATAAACATATAAAAACGGAACTGCCCATTTTTGAACAGTTCCGTTGGAATCAGCCCTCGAAGCCGTTGGGGTGAGTGGACTGCCATCTCCAGCTGTCCTCGCACATTTCATCTATGCCGCGTGTAGCCTCCCAGCCAAGCTCTGCCTTAGCCTTTGCAGGATCAGCATAACATTCCGCAATGTCGCCCGGACGTCTTGGGTCTATCTGATAAGGCAAATCCTTGCCGCAAGCTTTTGAGAATGCCTTTACAATGTCAAGCACACTGTAGCCGTTGCCTGTGCCAAGATTGTAAATGTGTACACCCTCTTTATCTGAACAATGCTCAATAGCTTTAACGTGTCCGATTGCAAGGTCAACAACGTGAATGTAATCGCGCACGCCCGTACCGTCAGGTGTTGGGTAGTCGTCACCGAATACATGCACCTTTTCAAGCTTGCCGACCGCAACCTGCGCTACGTACGGAAGAAGGTTGTTCGGAATACCCTTTGGGTCTTCGCCCATTTTACCGCTCTTGTGCGCGCCTATCGGGTTGAAGTAACGTAGAAGCGTAACAGACAGCTTCGGATTAGCCTTCTGTGCGTCTGTCATAATTCTTTCGATAAACAGCTTTGTTGTACCGTAAGGATTTGTCGTAAGTATTTTATCGCCCTTGTTGTCGCCCTCGACGATAGGAACTCTTTCGGGATCGCCGTAAACTGTGGCAGATGATGAAAATACGATGTTGTTGCAGTTGTATTTTTCCATAGCCTGCATAAGGTGAAGAGTGCCTGTGATATTGTTGTCGTAATATGTAAGTGGAATTCTTGTTGATTCGCCAACTGCCTTAAGACCTGCGAAGTGAATTACCGCGTCAATTTTGTTTTCCTCAAATACCTTTTCCGTAGCCGCATAGTCAAGCAAATCCACCTTGTAGAAAGGGAAATCCTTGCCTGTAAGCTCCTTTACCGCGTCAAGACACTTTTCACTTGCGTTGTAAAGATTGTCAAGCACAACAATTTCATAGCCGGCGTTTAAAAGCTCCACGCAGGTGTGGCTTCCGATGTAGCCTGCGCCGCCTGTTACCAATATTTTCATTAACTGTTCCTCCCGTTATTCTTATTTTTCTGTGCCGCCGTGTCTGTGGATTTGGCGGAAACCTTTTGTATTTCTATTATATAACATTGCAGGAAGTTTTTCAATAGTGAAAACAAAAAACCTATCAGGATTTATCCTGATAGGTTTTGGAGCTGGTAATGGGACTC
>CAMCPC010000153.1 GCA_945876665.1 uncultured Oscillospiraceae bacterium | reverse complement strand
CTGTGTTCTGTCCCACGTGTCGCGGTCAATAATCGGTTCATGATGATTTTGTATGAATATTTTTTCACCGTCATTCGGTATCTTTTTGTGCGTCAGATAGTCCCTTGTTATGTACTTCTTTTGCAGCAGATCACCAACATATTTTTCATTGCGGAGAATACGCAAAATCTCTGTACTGCTCCAGAATCCATTTTTATTCCGCGGCGGTTTTATATCCGACTCATAAAGCTCACGCGCAATAACATGAGTGCCTTTACCCTCATTTATGTATTTGTGAAAAATTATACGCACCACTTCTGCTTCTTTTTCGTTTATTGTAAGAACTCCACCGTTGATGTCAAAGCCGAAAATGCTGTTATTCCCGAACACAACACCGTTTTCCATAGCGCGCCTTTGTCCCCATTTGACGCGTTCACTTGTTTTACGGCTTTCCTCCTGCGCCACCGACGCCATTATTGAAAGGCGGAATTCACCGTCATTTTCTCGCGTGTCTATGTTGTCACTTATAAACAGCACACCAATGCCGTAATTCTTCAACATACGCGTATAATTCAGCGCGTCAACCGTATTACGCGCAAAACGGCTTACCTCCTTCGTCAGTATCAGATCAATATTGCCCGCCCTACATTCATCAATCATACGGTTAAATCCTGCGCGTTTTTTTGTCTGCGTGCCGGTAACGCCCTCGTCAAAGTATACTCCTGCAAATTCCCAGTCCTCATGGGAGTTTATATAGCTTTCAAAGTATGAACGCTGATTTGTAAGCGAGTTAATCTGGTCGTCCTTATCGGTCGATACACGGGCATACGCTGCCACTCTGAGCATCACAGACACCTCCCCTTTGCCGTTATAAACAACCTCACTCCCGCCGCGTCAACCGTCTGTACTGTTCCTGTGTCAGCATTGATTTTGCATACAGCTCACGGACTATCCCTCGCTTGTAGCTTTCCCTGAGCTTTTGCCTCTGCGAACCGGTTAGATTTACCATAAAAACACCCCTTTTTATTGTATTCGCAGATATATCGGACAATTCCACGCATAAAAAAAGAGGCTTGCGCCTCTTTTCCCGTTATGCGTGACGTATATTTGTATGTTCTGAAATTTCCCTGCTTGTTGTGATTAAATCGTCCACAGACAAATCGTGTAAATCCTCATGTCCCGTAATTCTCGCAAAGGTTTTCAGTTCCTTAAGCGTGACGTTAAGGAAGTTTGCCACCCTTTGAGCCGCAGCGTCAACCTTGAGCCTTGCTCTTAGTTTCTCGTCCTGTGTTGCAATTCCCACAGGGCATGTGCCGTTGCCGCATATTCTGTACTGCTGGCACGCCGCCGCAATAAGTCCCGCACTGGCAACCGCCACAGCGTCCGCGCCCATCGCAATAGCCTTTGCAAAGTCTGCCGACACTCTGAGTCCGCCCGTAATAACAAGCGAAATATCCGAGCCTACCGAGTCAAGATACTTTCTTGCCCTGTGCAGTGCGTAAACCGTAGGAACAGTTGTCGCCTCACGCAGGAAAAACGGACTTGAGCCTGTTGCGCCGCCGCGGCCGTCAATGGTTATAAAATCAGGCTCGGCATATACGCAATATTCTAAATCCTGTTCGATTCTGCCCGCTGCGATTTTAATTCCTATGGGGCGTCCGTCAGAACACTCACGCAGCATACTTACCATTTCCTTTAAATCCTCTTTAGAGCTGATTTCAGAGAACTTGCTTGGGCTCTGAATATCCTCGCCGACCTTCTTACCGCGTATTTTTGCGATTTCTTCCGTAACCTTTTCTCCCGGAAGATGTCCGCCCATTCCCGGCTTTGTACCCTGTCCGATTTTGATTTCTATTGCGTCCGCATTTTTCAGATTTTCGCCGGTAACGCTGTATTTATTTGGTATGTACTCAAATATATACTTATATGACGCATCCATTTCCTCGGGCAGAATACCGCCCTCGCCGCTGCACATTGCTGTTTTCGCCATTGCCGAACCCTTTGCAAGTGCAACCTTGATTTCCTTTGACAGCGCGCCGAATGACATATGCGATATGTATACAGGATTTTCCAGTATCATAGGCTTCTTTGCATGCTTGCCGATAACGGTCTGCGTGTTCACCGGCGCGTCATCGTCAAGCGGCGGCGGATTCAGCTGTGCGCCCAAAAGCAAAATATCATCCCATGAGGGCATTGGCATTCTCGTACCCATTGCCGCGCTTATGGATTTGCCCGTAACTGCCATTTCATGTATCTCCGCCATATAGCGGCAGCTTTCATCATAGCGCGCGTACTGCTTATCATAGCTTAAATCACAGTTTTCCGTGCTTTTCGGCTCCACCTTTGGTTTCTCCTCCTCTACCGGCTTAAACTTTTCCTTTGGCTGGTTGCAGATAGGACACTTCTCGGGTGGCTCGTCGCCCTCGTGCACATATCCGCATATTGTACATACATACTTCATAAAACTATCCTCCCTTGTATTTTATTGCATTGTAATCTGATACTACTAATACTGATATAGATTATATCATACATTTTTAACAATATCAATATTGTTTTTTGTTATTTTCTTATTAGATATTAATAATTTCATACAGCAGCAAACTAATTTTGCTGTTGTTTTGATGACTATATCGCAAATGCCGTCCCTACGGCAGAGGGTGCGCTTGAAATTGCCATTTCCGAAACACCGATAACTATCCATGGAAGTAAAAGCCTTGTGCTGGGCTATGGAAAAATCGGAAAAATTCTTGCAAAGGATTTGTACGGTATGGGGGCGCAGACTCATGTGGAGGCTCGCAAATACGCCGACCTTGCCATGATTGAGGGACACGGATACGAGCCGCTGCCGCTTGATAATCTCAAGGATCATATCCATGAGTTTGATATTATTTTCAATACCATACCGGCGCTGATACTTGACGATGAAATTCTTGCCCATGTGCGAAAGGACGCGCTGATTATTGACCTTGCGTCAAAACCCGGCGGGGTGGATTTTGACGCAGCAAAATCCTACGGTGTGAAGGTTATATGGGCGCTGTCCCTTCCGGGTAAAATTGCACCTGTATCCTCAGGCGCGATTATCAAGGACACAATTATGAATATTATAAAGGAATTGGGGGTGTAAAAATTGGATTGGGAAAATAAAACAATAGGCTTTGCCATGTGCGGCTCCTTCTGCACCTTCAAAAAGGCGCTTGCAGTGCTGGAAATGCTTACTCAGACAGGAGCAAATATAATTCCCATAATGAGCGACATTTCCTACAGCACCGATACGCGTTTCGGAGAGGCTGAGCATTTCCGTACATGTATTAAAAAAATGACAGGCAACGACATCATCCACACAATCAAAGACGCTGAGCCTATAGGTCCTAAAGGATTTCTTGATATACTTGTGGTACTTCCCTGCACAGGCAATTCTCTTGCGAAAATTGCCAACGGAATTGCAGATACGTCTGTAACAATGGCTGTAAAAGCTCATCTTCGCAATCAGAAGCCTGTACTACTTGCCGTATCGACAAATGACGGTCTTGGCACAGCTGCAAAAAACATCGGTACTCTTTTAAACTGCAAAAATATATACTTCCTGCCTTTCTCTCAGGACGACTACATAAAAAAGCCCTGCTCGCTTGTAGCCGATTTCGAAAAACTCCCCGAGGCAATCATTTCAGCCCTTGAGGGCAGACAATTACAGCCCATTCTGGGCGTTTAATATAGATTTGCGCTCAAAGAGCGCACAAAAAAACGGCGCTTGATAACGCCGTTTTTTGCATTTAGAAATTATTCATTCTTTCCTTTATATAGCTTTCAAGGTAATCAACTGTCTTATCAATACCAAGTTTACTGCTGTTGATGGAAATGTCATAATTTCTTGAATCGCCCCACTTGCCTGTGCAGTAATAATTATGATATTCCTTTCTCTTTTTATCATACTTATGCATTGCCGATTCCGCCTCTGACGGCGACATATTTCTTACCTCGCCCAGTCTTTCGATTTTCTTATCCCTGTCCGCAAGAATAAAAATTGTGATAAGTCCCTTGTACTCCTTGAGAATTGCCTCGCTGCATCGTCCTACGACAACAAAGGATTTACCCGCCTTAGCCTTTTTCTGCAAATACTCAAACTGTATATTTGCAATATT
>CAMCPC010000152.1 GCA_945876665.1 uncultured Oscillospiraceae bacterium | reverse complement strand
TTATCAGGGACGTATACTTGAATATGAGCTTATGCACGGCAGCAGCATTGAGGTAGAGCGTATATATGATGAAAAGCATATAGAAAGCACTGCTCTGCTTGTGGAAATATCGGACAAGGGTGACGGCCGCTATGAGCTGCACATGGGCTACAGAGCGGATATGTTCAGCCGTGAATTTGCTGAAAATATGGCGAGAGCCTATGCAAAGGCGGCGCAGGAATTTCTTGTAAAGGAATATGTAAATGACGTTGAATTAGCAGACGAAAAGGCGGTCGAGCAGATAAACTCCTTTAATATGGCCGAGCATGAGTTTGACAGAAGCAAAACCGTAATCGACCTGTTTAGAGAACGCGTAAAGCTAAACCCTGATAATACGGCACTTGTGTATCTTGATAAGAAATTTACATACAAGGAGCTTGATAAAATAACGGACATTCTGGCAAAGCATCTGCGCAAAATGGGAATTGGCAAGGAAAAGGTTGCAGGCGTGCTTATACCGAGATGTGAGTATATGGTAATCTGTGCGTTGGGTATTTTAAAAGCCGGCGGCGGCTATCTGCCTCTTGATCCCACATATCCGCCCGAAAGACTTAATCTTATGATGAACGATTCGGGCGCAAAGGTGCTTATAACAACCGCCGACCTTAACCCGATTATAAATGATGAATATACCGGCGAAAGAATGTTGATTGACGAAATCCCGAATTTATCGGATTGTGACGAGCCGTTGCCAAGACCTGAAATCGGCGACTTATTCATCATGCTTTACACGTCCGGCTCAACGGGACTGCCAAAGGGTGTTATGCTTGAGCATAGCAATATTGCCGCATTCTGCGACTGGGCAAGACGATATTATTCCATTGACGAAAACACAAGGAGCGCGGCATATGCAAGCTACGGCTTTGACGCGAATATGTTTGACACATATCCTGTGCTTACAGCCGGCGGCACGCTGTATATCATTGACGAGGGTATCCGTCTTAATCTGATTGAGCTGCAGAATTACTATAATGACAACCAAATCACCCACAGCCTTATCACAACGCAGGTGGGACGTCAGTTTGCGCTTATGGAGGGTACAAAAACATTAAAGCACCTTACTGTGGGCGGCGAAAAGCTTGTTCCTCTTGACCCGCCCGATTATAATATGTATAACGCATACGGCCCGACTGAATGTACGGTGCTGATTACTGTGGCAAAGGTTGATAAAAAATATAAGGACGTGCCGATAGGCCCCGCACTTGACAATGTAAAGCTGTACGTTGTTGACAAAAACGGCAAGCTACTGCCACAGGGTGCGGCAGGCGAACTGTGGGCGGCAGGCTATCAGGTGGGACGCTCATACTTAAACCGTCCCGAACAGACAGCCAAGGCATTTACGGAAAATCCGTTCTGCGATAAAGAGGGATTCAGAAAGGTATACCACACAGGCGACGTTGTAAGATTTTTGCCCAACGGCTCTGTTCAGTTTATCGGCAGACGTGACGCGCAGGTCAAGGTGAGAGGCTTCAGAATAGAGCTTACGGAGGTCGAGGAGGTTATCCGCAAGTTTGACGGCATAAAGGACGCGACTGTTGCCGCATTTGACGATCCGGCAGGCGGTAAATTTATCGCGGCTTATATAGTGTCAGACGAGCAAATTTCCGTTGAGGCGCTGAATAACTTCATTATGGAGCAGAAGCCGCCGTATATGGTTCCCGCCGTAACAATGCAGATTGATAAAATCCCGATGAACCAGAACCAGAAGGTAAACAAGCGCGCGCTGCCCGTTCCCGAGCGTAAATTTGAGGACGCGAAAAAGCCGCAGAATGATATGCAGCAGAAAATATTCGATATTATCGCGTCCGTAATCGGCAATGACAGCTTTGGTGTGAACACAAATATCTATATGGCGGGACTTACCTCAATAGGCGCGGTAAGGCTTAACGTGCTGCTGTCAAAGGAGTTTGACGCGGCGGTAACGTCAAAGGATTTAAAGGAAAACGACACTGTTGAAAAGCTTGAGGTATTTTTAAGCAATGCGGAAACCAACGAGGAATTTGAAGTATTGCCCGATTACGGAATAACAAAAACACAGGAGGGCATTTTCGTTGAGTGCATGGCGCACCCGGAAAGCACTGTGTATAACATACCTATACTTCTTGAACTTAGTGACAATATCGACACTCAAAGGCTGACAGCGGCGATTGTAAAGGCCGTAAACGCGCACCCGTACATAAAGACAAGGCTGTTCATGGACGAAAACGGCGACATAAGACAGCGCAGAATGGACAGCGAGGTATTTGATGAAAACGATATTGAGGTGATAACCGCCAACAGCATAGACGAGGTAAAGGACACCCTTGTAAGACCGTTTACCATTATGGGCGGCAGACTGTTTAAAATTCAGATTATAAAGGCGGACAAGAATTATCTGTTTGCCGAAATGCACCATATTATAAGCGACGGCACTTCAATGCTTATCTTCTTTGACGACGTTTCAAAGGCGTACAGAGGCGAGGAACTTGAAACGGAGCGTTACAGCGGCTTTGAAGCGTCGCTGACGGAGGAAAAGCAGAGAAACAGCGAATATTTTGAAAAGGCGAAGAAATATTACACAGATATATTTGACGGCTGTGATGCGGATTGTCTGCCCGGCGGCGATTTAAAGGAAAAGCCGCAGCCGGAGTCTGACAGCGTAAGGCTGTACGGCGAATATAACACAGCCGAGGACGTAAAGTATTACTGTGAGGCAAACAAGCTTAGCCTGAACGGATTTTTCACGGCGGTGTTCGGACTTGTGCTGTCAAAATACAGCCGCAAGGAAAACGCTGTGTTCACGAGCATCTATAACGGCAGAAACGATTCAAGACTTGACCGCTCAATGGCTATGCTTGTTAAGACATTCCCTGTGATGTGCGCCGTTTCAAAGGAAAACGGCTCTCAGACTGTTTCCGAGTATGTGTCAAAAACAGGCGCGCAGCTTATGGACAGTATGTCGAACGACATATATTCATTCGGTGAAATAAGCAGGGCCTTTTCCATAACCGCTGACGTGATGTTTGCCTATCAGGGCGAGGACTTTGAATTTAACGAGCTGTGCGGCGAAAGCGTGCGTATGCTTGATATGGAATTGGATCAGGTAAAGGCGCCGCTTAATCTGAACGTATTTTTGGAAAACGGCAGAATTAAATATTTCTGCGAATACAGAAGCGACCGTTACAGCCGTGAATATATAGAGGGATTTCTTGACGCGTATGATATGGCTGTGTCGGAGTTTATCCGCAAGCAGATGGTTAAGGAAATTTCAATTCTTTCCGACAAGGCAAGTGCGGAAATGGAGAGCTTTAACGATACAGCGGGCGAGGTTGAAAATCTGACCGCGCCGTATCTTCTTGAAAGACAGGTTAAGCAAAACCCGGATAAGACAGCCGTTGCAGCCGGAGGGGTAAGCATAACCTTTGCAGAGCTTAACGAAAGGGCAAACAAAATAGCAAATACGCTTATTAAAAACGGCATTGTAAGCGAGGATATAGTCGGACTTTATATGAACAGAACGGTTGACGTGTACCCCATAAGACAGGGCATAATGAAATCCGGCGGAGCATTCCTTTCCACCGAGCCGGATTACCCGGACGACAGAATTTCATACATATTTGAAAATTCAAAGGCGAAGTTTGTTATAACAACAAAGCCGCTTTACGAGGAAAGAAAAACGCTTTTAGACAGCCTTGATGCGCAGGTGCTTTTGCTTGAGGATTTGTACAGATGTGAAAATACCGAAAATCCAAATGTTGAAATCAATCCGTCATCACTTGCGTATTGCATTTACACCTCCGGCTCCACAGGCAAGCCGAAGGGCGTTATGATAGAGCACAGAAACCTTATGAATATGCTTGCATACCATGAAAAGAACGTGCTTGCAAAGGACTATGTGGATAACACAAGCGTATTCTTAGGACTTGCGGCAATAACCTTTGACGTATCGGTTATTGAGGAAATGATGCCCCTTTATCATGGGCAATCTGTTGCAATGGCGACCGAGGAGGAAATACACAATCCTATGCTCCTTGCAAAAATGATGGAGGAAACGGGCGTTGACATGATGAAATGCACACCGTCATATATGCAGACAATGCTTGATTTCCCCGAGGTTTGCAAGGTATTAAAG
>CAMCPC010000151.1 GCA_945876665.1 uncultured Oscillospiraceae bacterium | reverse complement strand
CATGTAATCTTTTTTCCTAAATGAAACCTTCATGCTTATTCACTCTTCCTCATATATTGCCTGAACAAAAATAATACCAAAAAACAGCAATATTTGCAATCTTTGGAGCAATAAAATACATTTTTTTTTGGATAGATTGTGATATTATTAAATTATCAATGAACATATATTAAATTTTAAAGAAAGGGTTGATTTACAATGAAACGAAGTGTTTCGATAATCTGTTCACTGGTTATGGTTTTGCAACTGTTATTGGGAACTGTAACTGTATGGGCTGAGGGCGAAACGGAAGCTGAAAAGTATACAGCTCCTGAAAGTCCGGCGGTTACATACAATATGAATGTGGACTGGAAATTCAAAAAAGCATCGGACAGCGCAACATATCCGCTCGCATCAGCGGCGGGAAGCGTTGCAAAGGACGGTAAACAATTTTATGAGGTAGGATATGATGACAGTGATTGGGAAACTGTTTCAGTACCTCATCCGATAAATGCTGAAGATTCATTCGACGGTAACTGCTATGACGCCGGTGAGGCCGGTCTTTACCGCGGCTTTATGTTTTACAGAAAGCACATCACAATTCCGCAGTCAGATGCGGGAAAGAAGATGTTCCTTGAATTTGAAGCGGTAAGACAGTCTGTTTATCTTTATGTAAACGGTGAATTGGTAGGATATTACGAAGCAGGTATTGCTCCGATTGGTTTTGATATTTCAAACTATGTAGTAGCCGGTCAGGATAACCTCATTGCAGTAGCAACTGATAACGCATCTGACAGAGGGCAGGCTGATACCACAAAGGTAACACATGAAACAAGACCCGGCAGTGCAGCAGGTGCAGCTGACGGTATCGGTTATCAGTGGAACACAAAGGACTTCAACGAAGTTCAGGGCGGTCTTACAGGTAATGTAAACCTTTATGCAAAGGGCAAGGTTTATCAGACACTCCCATTGTATAATAACCTTAAAACAAAGGGTAACTATATATATGCAACAGATTTCAACATACGTGAAAACAAAGCAATTGTAAATGTTGAGGGAGAAGTAAGAAACGAAACAACAGAAACTGTTTCAGGTCTTACTCTTGAGGTAAATATTGTTGACTTAGACGGTAATCTTGTTTCAACATTCTCAGAAAATGCAGATGTAGCTGCGGCAAGTGATGCGGGTGATGTATTCGCATCAGTAGTAGCGGCTGACGCATATGATGAAAATCCGGCTGCAACAAATGCAGAAACTGTTGACGTAACAAAGATTACGGCAAGTGCAACAGTTGAGGGACTTAATTTCTGGAGTCCGGATTCGCCGAATCTGTATGATGTATATACAGTATTGAAGACGGGCGACACAGTTATTGATGTACAGAAAACAACAACCGGTTTCCGTAAGGTTGAATATGATATAAATAACGGCGGTCTTCTTATTAACGAAAAGCCTGTATGGCTTACAGGTTACGCACAGCGTTCAACAAATGAATGGGCTGTAATCGGTGTTGCAAATGACTGGCTGCAGGATCTTGATATGCAGTGGGTAAAGGAATCAAACTCAAACTTTATCCGTTGGATGCACGTTGCACCGAAACCGGCACAGATTCGTTCAGGCGACAAGTATGGTGTTGTTTCAGCTGCACCGGCAGGTGACAAGGAAGGCGACACAGAAGGGCGTGCATGGGATCAGCGTGTTGAGGCAATGCGTGATACCATGATTTACTTCAGAAATTCGCCGTCAGTAATTTTCTGGGAAGATGGTAATAATGAAATTACTCCTGAACACCTGAAAGAAATGACAGCTTTGAAGGCAGAGCTTGACCCTAATGGCGGAAGATTTGCCGGATGCCGTACAATTTCAAGTGTGGATCAGATTAACGAAGCAGAGTATGCCGGCACAATGCTTAACAGACATGCGGCAAATGCGAAGGCATCTATGGCAACTGCAAATAAATATATGCCAATCATGGAAACAGAGTATGCCCGTGAAGAAGCGCCAAGACGTGTGTGGGATGATTTCTCACCGCCGGATTATGACTACAGAAATAAGTGGCTTGGAGCAGGTGCTTCAAAGAAAGACGGATATGATGTTCACGATCTTACATCAGAAGATTTTGCAATCGTAGACGTAAATGCGTATAACGAGTTCTATTCAGACCGTGTAGGAGGTCCGTCAGGTAATGACTACTACTCAGCGGCAGCTATAATGGTATGGTCAGACTCAAACATGCACAACAGAAATACAGCTACAGAAAACTGCCGTACATCAGGTAAGGTTGACGCTGTAAGAATAAAGAAGGAAGCATTCTATGCTTTGCAGGCTGCACAGTCAAAGACACCTAAGATTCACATTATAGGTCACTGGAACTATCCGCAGCTCGGTGATGATACATATAATTATCCTATAAAGGAATTTAATGGCACATACTGGGAAGAAACAGGCGAAACAGGTAAGCGTGACCCTAAACATAAGACAGTTTATGTTATCGGTTCAGCAGGTATCGCAAAAATGGAGCTTTACGTAAATGATAAACTAAAGGGCACATCAACAAAGGCTACAAATAATTTTGTTTATTCATTCCCTGATATTGATGTTACAGAGTCAGGTACGGTAAAGGCGGTTGCGTATAATGCACAGGAACAGGTTGTTGCTGAGGACGAAATCTCAACAGTAGGTGAGGCCGTAACAGTTAAGCTTACTCCTGTAACAGGTCCGAACGGACTTATTGCAGACGGCAGTGATATTGCGTATTTCGATGTTGCTGTAGTTGATAAGGATGGTAAAACCTGTCCTCTTTCATATGATAAATTGAATATGTCGCTTGCAGGCAAGGGTGTGCTTCTTGGCGGCTACAACAGTGGTGTTGACAATAAGATTACAACAAATAATAAGGATTTTTGCTATGCTGAATGCGGTACAAACAGAATATTTGTACGTTCAACACGTGAGGCAGGTGACATAACACTTTCAGTTTCTCTTGAGGGTCAATCACCTGTATCTGCGACTATCACATCAGAAGCTCTTGAGCTTGACGGCGGTCTTACAACTCAGATGCAGCGTTCATTCGCGCAGGGTGAAGTACCGCAGGAAATTGTTCCGGAAGTTCCGGCACTAAAGGCGCTTTCAAGCGGCTTTGAAGCTGATTTCAATGAAGAAACAGGCAACACAGAGGTTGTTGTTGAAACAGCAAAGCCGGTTGAT
The DNA here is from genome assembly GCA_945876665.1 of uncultured Oscillospiraceae bacterium. Taxonomy (GTDB): domain Bacteria; phylum Bacillota; class Clostridia; order UBA1381; family UBA1381; genus Hominilimicola. Next base: position 977 of record CAMCPC010000151.1, on the reverse strand, counting down.
ACTTATAAGCTTACAATCAATGGCACAGAAGTTACAGGATATACAAAGACTCCGTATCGTGAAAGCGGTGCATCAACAGGTGTTGTATGTGACGCTGTAAAGACACTTGATGCCCTTAAGGCAGCCGGTGCAAATATCACATACACAATTCAGACAGAAGGTGCTCTTCCGGGAGATACTACTATATATGACGGCAAACTTCCGATTGTTTCAATAACAGGCGGTCTGAAATCAGGATATACACAGCTTGATATTATGAACGGTTCCACAACGTTGATTGAAAATCAGACGGAAAAGAACCTTATGAATGCACAGAATGAATATGTCGACGGCGAAATGATTGTTGATATAGCCGGTGTTCTTGGTTATATTGACGGTGTAACATATCAGCTTGATACAGATAATAAGATTGCAAAGGTTACATATACTGCACCGTCTTCACAGATGTCAGTAAATGACATTAAGCTTTACGCTGACGATAATACAGATGCTGACAAGTGTGTAAAGATTACAGCAACATATGATAATAACGGAATCCTTACAGATGTTACAACGGAAATTGTAAGCAAGAGTGAAGCATTTCCTGTATCAGAAAAGAACAGAAAGGTTATGTACTGGGAAAGCCTTGAATCAATGGTACCGGTAACAGCCGAAGAACCTGCTGCACCACCGGTTCAGTGGGGACCGAAGGATATAACAAAGGATGATACACAGGTTAAACTTCATACTTGTGAGTCAAGTTCACTGACATCACTTTCAGGAAATAACTCCGGCGGTAATGCAATGGTTCCTGCAACAATTGAAGCAGGTGCTCCTGACGGTACAAATTATATTAAGACAGGAAGCTGCGGAAATAATAAGTACAGCGAGTATTGTTTCCAGGAGGAATTCTCATTCGGAGAAAATACGAAATCAGATATAATGTTCGCGCTTGATGTAAGATTTGATGCTGACGGTTCAGGCTTCTGTGCTGAGTC
>CAMCPC010000150.1 GCA_945876665.1 uncultured Oscillospiraceae bacterium | reverse complement strand
GCAGTTATGAAAAAAGGATTAAATTCAAACGCACTGAAATTTATTGCTATAATAGCAATGACGATTGACCATGTAGTGAGCGTGATGTTTCCGAACTATCCGACGGATTGGTGGATTTTACTGCTGCATATGATTGGCAGAATAACGGCGCCGATTATGTGGTTTTTTATAGCGGAGGGCTATCACTACACACATAATCTCAAAAAATACATAGCAAGAATGTTTGTTTTTGCAGTAGTTTCGCATTTTGCGTATAACTTTGCCTTTGGAATACCGTTTATTCCGTTTCAGACATCGATATTCAATCAGACAAGCGTAATATGGCCGCTGGCATGGGGACTTGTTGTGCTTGCGATAAACGATAACGAACAGCTTTGTACATGGAAAAAGACGATTCTGATAATTCTGATATGCGCGCTGACCTTCTGCTCGGACTGGAGCTGTATTGCGGTGCTTGCAATAGCCGGTATAGGCAGTCACCGCGGTAATTTCAAGAAACAGATGACGGAAATGGTTGTCTATGTGGCATTTTATGCGGCAGTGTATTTTATATTTATAAACAGGATTTACGGCGTTTTGCAGATGTTTGTTGTGCTTGCAATACCTCTTTTAAAGGTGTATAATGGAGAGAGAGGCAAATGGAAGGGTATGAAATGGTTTTTCTATATTTACTATCCGGCACATCTGATACTGTGCGGAATTTTGAGAATTCTGCTGCATGGAAATATAGGAGTTATGATTGGAGGGTAACATAATGAAGAAATTATATAAATCAAGATATGACAGAAAATTATTGGGTGTATGCGGAGGTATTGCGGAATACCTCAATGTTGATTCAACATGGATTCGTCTTGCATGGGCGGCACTGGTGTGCTTTGTTGGAACAGGTATACTTGCGTATATTTTAGCGGCGCTGATTTTGCCGGAGAATCCCGATAATATCGTATGAAGAATACTGCAAATATAATTACAATATCAAGAATATTCATAGCGGTTTGGTTGATATTTATCAAGCCGCTTTCGCCATGCTTTTATATATTGTATGCTGTATGCGGTCTGACGGATATGATTGACGGCACTGTTGCACGGATTACAAACACTCAAAGCAAAACGGGAGCGCTTCTTGACAGCGTTGCGGATATGGTGTTCTGCGCTGTTGCTGCAGTTAAGCTGCTTCCGACAGCTTTTTCTGTGATGCCCGATTGGATATACGCGGTTATTTTATTGGTTATCACAATAAGAACAGCCGCCTATGTTACGGGATTTTTAAAATATCATAAATTTGCGTCAAGACATACATATCTGAATAAACTGACAGGTTTTGCTCTGTTTATTGTACCGTATTTTTTAAGTACGCGGATTGTATGGGTAATTGCGGCGTTTCTTGCGGTCATATCGGCGGGCGAGGAATTGATAATGAACATGAAATTAAAGCAGTTTGAACCGGACAGAAAAAGTATTATAACTCTACGGAGCGTGGATTGATTTTAACATATTACCATTTTATAATTATCCTTGAGGAGGTGATTTTATGGATTGCGAAAAGGTAGGCAATCTGATATTCAGATTAAGAAAGGAAAAGGGACTGACGCAGAAGCAGCTTGCGGATATGATGAATATAAGCGCAAAAACCGTTTCCAAATGGGAATGCGGTATGGGCTGTCCTGATGTATCATTACTTGGAGAGCTGTCATCGGCGCTTAATGTGAATATCGAAAAAATTCTTGAGGGTAATTTAGAAATGAACAGTGAGGAGAATGGTAATATGAAGAAAGTTAAATTTTATGTGTGTTCGGACTGCGGCAGTATCATGACTGCGTCCGGTGAAGCGGAAATATCATGCTGCGGCAGGAAATTGACCGCGCTTGAGGCAAAGCCGTGTGATGAAAAGCATGATATTAATGTGGAAACGATTGAAAATGATTTTTATATCACGTTCAGCCACGAAATGACAAAGGCGCATTATCTGAATTTTATCGCCTATGCAGGTATTGACAGAGTGATGCTTGTGCGTCTGTATCCCGAACAGGGCGGTGAGGTGCGTTTCCCGAAAATGTACGGAGGTAAATTGTATTTTTGCTGTAATAAGCATGGATTGTTCGAAAAGAAAGTAAAATAAAGTCGGCTGTATAATATAAAAATACAGAATGGATTAAATGCGTTATAGAGGTGATTATCTATAGCGCATTTTTATGTGTCTGAATATTTTTTTGCTGTGTAACACGCCCGAACAGGCAGTTTTGTAATACGGACAAACGATTGTAAAATAAACTGCTATTGGGAGGTGTGGGTGTGAGAAAAGTAAAAATGCCCAAGCTGCAAAACAGCGATTTCATAGAAGTACGGCTTGATGAAAACAAGGAGTTTTATCACAATCTCCGGCTCGCAATCCTGCGTTCGCTGTTAAATGAGGGTAAAATCAAACAGGTGCAGTATGAACTTTGCGCAAAGGAATTATATAATCAGAAATATGGATTGTGAGGCGGTTTAATAATGTTAAAGGTTGCTACATATTGTCGTGTTTCCACGTCAAGCGAAGATCAGCTAAATTCCTTTGAACGGCAGATGCAGATGTATAATGAGGAAATTCTGCTCCACGATGATTGGGAGCTTTATAACTCCTATTACGATAAGGGATTAAGCGGAACGGAGGTCATGAACCGTCCCGGATTTCTTGAAATGAAGGAGGCAGGCTTGAATCGCGAATATGATATTCTGATAACGCGTGAGGTCAGCAGATTGTCGAGAAATATTCAGCATTTTTATGAGTTTGTGCGTCCGCTTGTGAAAAAGAATATACAGATTTTTTTTCTTGATGATGAGGTGGATTCAAATATGCCGGACTTTGAAACGCGTGTTGCGAGCCTTATATCGCATGCTCAGGATGAAAGTCGCAAGACAAGCCAGCGTGTTAAACGCGGACAGAAAATTGCAATGCAAAGCGGAAGCGTTTTCGGGAACAGTCTTTTAGGATATGATTTAAGGGACACTAAACTTTATATTAACCAAAAGGGAGCGGAAATTGTACGAAAGATTTTTGATATGTATGTCAATAGGGATATGGGGATACGTCAGATAAAAAAAGCGCTTGAAAGAGAGAATATCAGAACTATGAAAAATAACATAAGCTGGAGTATAAAAAGTATTTATTCTGTTTTACGTAATGAAAAATATTGTGGTGATTTGGTACAGCAAAAGACCTGCACACCCGATTATCTCACCCATGAAAAGAAGAAAAATTCGGGCATGAGGATAGCAATTAAAAATCATCATGAGCCGATTATAAGCCGTGAGATGTGGAACGAGGCGCAGAAAAGGCTTAATTCAAAATCACCGTCAAGCACGGACTGTATTTCAAACAGATATGTGATGTCCGGTAAAATAAAATGCAGCGAATGCGGTAAAAGCTTTGTTTCGAGAAGCCGAAAAAATCGTGACGGTACTGTTACCAAAACATGGCGGTGTTCTGCTGCGAATACGGACGGCGCAAAAAAAGCTAACGGTATCGGCTGTGACAACGGAAAACAAATACGTGATGATGTTGCTATGGATATGCTGTATCAGTCCTTGGGGACACTAAAACTCGACAATGAATATATAATTCAAAATCTGTTGTATATCATAAGGAAAAGTCTGAAAGGCTCTATCGACCATGACCATAAAAATATTGCCTGTTACGAAAACGAGCTGAATAAGCTGACACAAAAGCAATTGAGGATTCTGGATATGGACTTGTCCGGAGATTATCCCAAGGATATGATAGCGAAAAAACTGTCAGATATAAAAATGGACATTTCCGATGTGGAGCGGAAAATTTACGAGCTTAAAAAGTGTGATGATCTCGCCTGTAATTATGATGAGTTTGAAAAGGATATTGCAGAGTACATAAAAAATCTGCTCTGTTTTAAAAATGCGCCCGATGAATATTTGCGCTCACTTTTGAAAAAGATAACGGTTTACCCCGACAGAACGGCAAAGCTGGAGCTTGGAAATATTAATAAGACGTGGGAGTTTATATTATAATAAAATTACGATATACTTATTTCATTGATAAACCGAATTTTTGGGTGATATATAATGAATTTAAATCAGAAAGGGGAGAATGCGCAATACATAAAAGAGCCTGTGAAAAGTTTTCTGTAAATATAGAAAATAATAGCTTTCTATGATAGAA
>CAMCPC010000149.1 GCA_945876665.1 uncultured Oscillospiraceae bacterium | reverse complement strand
AATTCTGCATGTTATAAATGCCTTTGCGCCCGCGGAAATAAGCAATCGTATAACAACAATACTAAACGAGCTGTTCAACAAAACCTCATCAATTCCTGTTATCTCCATCACAGCCATATCAACGCTGTGGCTTGCATCAAAGGGTATAATGGCGCTTTATATGGGACTGAACAATGTCTACCACGTACCGATGAGAAATTATATCTACAGCCGTCTTATTTCCGTGGTATACACACTTGCGTTGGTTGCCACGCTTATACTTACGATACTGTTCTTCGCCTTCGGCAATAAATTTGAAATTTTTATTGCTTCACATTCAATAATTCTGTCAAACATTGTACAGTTTATACTGCGCGGAAGAATAATCTTTTTTATGGCGTATCTTACGCTCTTATTCGCGCTGTTTTATAAGTTTTTGCCTAAAAAAGAAACTTCTTTCAAAAAACAGCTTCCCGGAGCGGCATTTGCCGCTGCCGGCTGGATGATTTTCTCATTCATATACTCAATTTACATTAATAATTTCTCAAATTATTCATACTTTTATGGCTCTCTTGCCGCGATTGTATTCTTGATGCTGTGGCTGTATTTCTGCATGAATATTTTCCTTTACGGCGCGCAGATAAATAAAATGCTTGAAAACGGATTTTTTAAAAAATAACTCTTTTCTTATGTCTGTTTTTATGTTACAATATATATTGTATTAACATCAAGGGAGGTTTAAGGTATGGCTTTTGATATTATAGTTTTTTCTCAGAAAGAGCTTGAAAATGCTTTAAACTCCGGAATTACCTCTATAGGTTTGTGTGACAATACATTTATACTGCCGAATAAAGGCGGAATATATTATATCGCTATCGGAACAGTTGAGGTTTCCGTAAACGCTGCAAAAGAAGAATTTGTCGGAATGAATATTAAATGCGACGGATTTGAGCCGCGGTTTATACAGGAAAAGGCTCCGCCGATGAATGCTATGACACCCGTTTCTTCATATAAATCCTCGGTATCAAGCTATTTGTCGTCATACTTTATGTCGTCATACCTTATGTCGTCATATTTCATATCAAGCTATGCAACCTCATATATGTACGAATACGAATATGAATACGAAACAGGCTCGTTTACCTCGTCATACTCCACCTCATTCCGCAGCAGTATATCATCATTCCTATCTTCATTCCTGACGAGCTTCCATACAAGAAACGAAAATGTATGTATACTGGTAAACGGATACGGAATTAATCTTATTTAGGTGAAGTTATGAACGCGATACATATAAACTGGACAAAGCCATTTATGAATAAATTTAACCGCCCGTATGAGGTTGAGGATTTTGAAATACTTACAAGCATACTCTCGGCGCTTAAATGGCGCGAAAAAAACGGTTCAATCACAATGATTACCGACTCTGTCGGTGAGGAATATTACAGAAAAACAGGACTTGACGTAATATGGGACAGCGTTGAAAATGCCCTTGACAGTGTTGACGTGAATCCCGATGTGTTCTGGGCGGCAGGCAAGATTTTTGCTTTGAGCCGTCAGAGCGCGCCTGTCGCAATGATTGACACGGATTTTATCGTATGGGAAACAATCGACCCAAATTCCCTGTCCGATGTAACGGTTATCCATTTTGAGGATTTATATCCCGATGTTTATCCGCCGAAGGAGCATTTTAATGTGAAAGATTACAGCTTTGACGATGATTTTGACTGGCATCTTAAAGCCTGCAACACTGCTTTCTGCATAATTAAAAATGATGACCTTCTGAAATACTACACAGAGCAGTCAATCAAATTTATGCGTCATACGGACGAAAAGGACGACCGCCTTACATACATGGTGTTTGCGGAGCAAAGGCTTCTGCCCATGTGCGCAAAAAAACTGAATATGTCCGTTTCGGCATTCTCAGACCTTAAAAAGCTGTTTGAAAACGGCGAAAACTGCATTACGCATACATGGGGCATGAAGCAGCAGATGCGCGACAATGGCGCACTGCGGTATGACTTCTGCCGCCGCTGTATCAACAGGATAGTTCACGAATATCCGCATATGTATAACATTATGAAAAATATAGAAAATCTGAAACAGTATTTTTAAAATACTGTTTTTTTCTTTCACTTCCTGCGCATACTAAGGCAAAAAGGAGTGAAATTATGCAGTTTATAAAAATAATACTGACGTCGCTCGGCTCGCTGATTGCGCTCTTTGCCTCCACAAAAATCGCCGGCAATAAGCAAATGTCGGAACTTAGTATGTTCGACTACATCAACGGAATAACAATCGGCTCAATCGCAGCGGAAATGGCGACCTCACTGGACGGCGAATTTTATTTTCCGCTTATCGCAATAGCTATTTATACTATGGTCATGTGGCTCATATCGTATGTCAGCGAAAAAAGTGTGAAAAGCAGACGGTTTCTGGCTGGACGTTCTATACTGCTTATGAAAGACGGCAAAATATATCAAAAAAACTTTAAAAAAGCAAAAATTGACATAAGCGAATTTCTTGCGCAGTGCAGAATAAACGGTTACTTCAAGCTGAACGATATTGATACCGCTATTCTTGAGGAAAACGGTAAAATATCATTTCTGCCCAAGGCAGCGGCGCGCACTGTCACCACGCGCGACATGGGTTTATCCGTGACGCAGGATTCTATTATGTATACAGTTATTCTGGACGGGCATATAATGACGGAAAATCTGAAACGTTCGGGAAAAAATAAACAATGGCTCGAAAAGGAGCTTTATAAGCATAAAATCAGCAATATAAATGATGTTTATATTGCTGAATGCGATAATGATAATCTGCTTTTTGTATTTTCCAAAACGGATACAAATCCTAAAAACGACCCGTTTCAATAAAATAAAAAAGTGCGGAATCCGCACTTTTTTATTTTGCCATCGGAATTTTAACCATAAATTTCGTATATTCATTCTTTTTCGACTCAACGCCTATACTTCCCTTGCAGGCGGTAACAATAGCGCGGGCAATAGCAAGACCAAGTCCGTATCCGCCGCTTTCCCTTGCGCGTGACTTATCCTCGCGGTAAAAACGTTCAAATATCTGCTTCTGCGCCTCGTCGGAAATACCCTCGCCTGTATTGAGTATAGTAAACACAGCGTCCGAAGAATCGCGCGTAAGAGTGATTTTTATATCCCCCGATTTCGGCGTGTACTTGACGGCGTTATCAAGCAGTATCATCACAAGCTGTTTAAGCTGCTCCGATGAGCCATTCACATACAAATCAGGCGTTATATCATATGTCAGATTGACATCATTCTCAAATATCACCGCTTCCATAAGCAGTATTACGCTTTCTGCCGTTTCGGAGAACGAAACACGGCTCATCATAACTTCACCGTCATTATGGTCAAGCTTTGCGAGATAGAGCAAGTCGTTTGTCAGCTTTGTCATGCGCTCCGACTCCGTTTTAATATAATCCAGCCATTTGCGCTCATCGCCGATTGTGCTTTCGGGATGTGACAACAGCACATCCACATTGGTATTTATCGTTGTAAGCGGAGTTTTCAGCTCATGGGACGCGTCCGCCACAAACTGCTTTTGTCTGTTATACGATTCCTCAACGGGACGTATGGAGCGGTTCGCCGAAAACAGGCTTATCAGAAACGCCGCGGTAAGCGCAAAAAGTCCCACAAGGATAAGTATCAGACACAGATTACGCAATATGGCATGCTCCGCCTGAATATCAGTAAAAGCAATCACATAGCCGGATTCGAGAGGCTCAGACTTAAATGACCAATAGCCATTTGAGCTTTTTATATGATGCCGACCGAGTGAACTGAAAAGTATACTATGGATTTTATCGGAATAAAAATCCTCGTTCAGCACAAAAGGAATATTTGTCTTTTCAATATTTCCCTCCGAGTCTGTTATCACTGTAAACGTCAGCGAAAACGGCGCATTGTGAGGCTCATTATCAGGCGGTTCGGGAATTTCAGGAGGTTTATCACCGTCAGGCTTAAACATATCCTTGTCCTTAAAGTTATTTTTATTATCCTTTTGTTTCGGCTGCCTGTGCATATTGATAGCGCGGTCAAGCTTTTGCTCAATCTCCCTGTTTACATTTCTTGCGGTCATAATATATATCACCGAAAAGCTTCCCAGCACCAGCGCCGCAATAATCAGCGTGTTGACAATAAGCAGCTTGTTTCTCAGCTTTTTAA
>CAMCPC010000148.1 GCA_945876665.1 uncultured Oscillospiraceae bacterium | reverse complement strand
GACTTTGCGGGAATAGAGGTCTGCACCGACGATAAAATTTACTTCAGCCGCACGAACAGGGTTGTAGAGGAGCATCAGATGCTTGAAAAGCTTCCCGACAACTTTCTTAATTATCATGACATACCCGAAAGATGGAAAAAGGTGCTGTTCATGGCGGAAACCGACGAGCTTGGGCTTATAAAAGACGCCATTGCCGCTTCACCATTTGCGGACAAGTACACATTTGTGCAGTCAAGTCCTTGGTACTATGAGCTTTTGCCGAAAAACGCAAGCAAAGGCGAGGGACTTATTCACCTTGCGGATTTATTAGGCATTGACCGTTCACGCACAATAGGTGTCGGCGACAACGAAAACGACCTTATGATGATAAAAATGGCAGGCAAGGGAATTGCCGTAGCAAACGCCATTGACGCGGTAAAGCAGGCGGCGGATTATATCACTGTTGACAACAAGTCCCACGCAATCGCCGCAGTAATAAAGTCGATTGAAAACGGAGAAATTACGCTTTAACACGCAAAAAGACAGGCTTTGCCGATGTCGCCTTGGTTTGGTGACATTAAGGCTTTGCCTGTCTTTTATATTATCTCTTTACCATAAGCTTTCTGTACGCCTTACTGCTTGATTTGAAAATCAAGTCGGGATTACGGCGCTGAATAGCCTGAACTATTTTGGTTATATCCTTTGTATCAAAATTCACAACAGGCATATAATAACATTCCCTGTCATATGTTTCCACGTAGAATATATCCATACTTGTAATCGTACGCTTTCTGTAAAAATCCTTTGACCTCTCAAGCTCTTTTACATTCTTTACAAAATCCGTATCCGGAGCAACATTTCTCTTGATGAAATTTTTTGTACCGATAAGCACCGTGCTTATTTCGTTAACGGGTATTTCAACAATTTTCGTTTTTGCCGGAATGAACTCACTCAGAATTTTCACACTGTTGTCATAATCATACGGAAGAAAGTCATTTGTCCAATTCTTCATATAAATGCTTACTCTGTCCGTCATAATATATGTGGAGTAAACAGTATTGATTCTTATAAGCACATATGTTCCCGCAAGAATCGTGGCAATAAACCACGCAGCCGAAAACAGATAACTCCCTTTAATAAGATTATAAATTACCATCACAAGTGCAAAACACGAAAGCAGCGTAATAATTGTTATTATAACAGTATTTTTACGTCTGTATCCCGCATTTGTACGTGCTCTTACTTCTGTAACCATTCACATTTCCCCCTATTTAATTTTTATATTTCAAGCCGGACGGAGCATGAAACCCCGTCCGATTTTTTACTTAATAAACGCGTCTTGCGCCCGCATATTCACTGCGGTAATAATCCGTTTCAATGGACTGATACTTGACCACATCACCCGTGCGCGGTGCATGAATCATCATTCCGTCACCCGCATATATACCGACGTGATGAATGTATCCGTTCCGTTCAAAGAATACAAGGTCGCCGGGCTGAAGCTCATCTCTGTTGACAGCAAAGCCGTTTTTGAACTGATCCTCAGCAACACGGTTTACGCTTATGCCAAGCGAACCCATAACATACTGAACAAGACCGCTGCAGTCGAAGCCGCCCGGAGTCGTTCCGCCCCATACATACGGCACACCAAGGTATTTAGCCGCTTCATTTACGATAGCGCTGCCTATTGTTCCGTCATATATAAGGTTATGCTGTGTTATAGTCGGGTCACCTGTGGTATATTCGGGCTTTGAACGGTACTTGGCAAGCTGTCTGTAGCCCTTTGTAGCCTTTACCTGTTTCTGGATAATCTTCTTCTTTGTGACTGTTTCGCCGTTTTCCTCTACGTCCACAAGCTCCTCGTCATAGAAGTACAGAAGTCCAAGCTCCTCGTCCTCATATACAAAATAATATTTTTCGTCCTTGTCAAGGATTATTTCATTAATTACCGCTTCCGGCAGTTTCACCACAAAGCTTACGCAGTCCTGCGCCTTTTCAACCCTTGTTCCTCGCCGCAGAGCCGTTATATACAGGAAGTATTTGCCCGGATCAAGTCCCTGAATTACGGCTTCATATTCATCTTCAACTATCTTGCTTGCGATAAGTCCCTCGTCCTCGCTGTAAAGGTCAACGTAGAAGTCATGGTACTGATCGGACTGCCATGTTATCTCAAGATAATCATCATCAAGTATGCCCTCGTTATACGGAGTTACTATTTCCACTCCGCTGTTATAAGCGCTGCCGTAGCTTATAAGCACCTCGTCTGCGCTCAGCGCCTCGCCGTCAGGTGTTATTGAGCTTACAATAAGCCTGTAATCCCTGCCTGCTGTGAACAGTTCAGACGGAAGAGTGATTTCTGTTTTATCTGTTGTTATGTACTCATTAACAGCGTATTCATCATTTTCCACATCGAACATTTCTATGTGATATTTCGTTGAAGCCTGCATCTTAAGCTCAATTACAACATCGTCACCCTCGTTATACTCGTCCTCCGTATTCGGTGAGGCAAGCACCGGCGTTGTGACCTCCTCGACATCCTCAATGTAATAATCCGGTTCATTAATTTCCACCGTTTCACTTTCCTGTGCCTCGGCTATTGTGTCTGTGTCGGTCATAATGCTTGCGCGTACTCCGCCCGACATATCCGTAACGGAATTAAGTCCTACGGGTGTTATGTATTGCGTATCCTGAACAAGTATTTCGCTTTCCTGCTCAACAAGCTGACGGTACACCGAGAACACATCATAGCCCGATTGTGTTATTATATCACCGTCAAAGCTTCTGTCGTTCATTATATCAAGTGTTGACAGCCATGTGCCTGCGCTCATATCAGCGTCCTCAACATATATCGGTTTCGCCTGCTTTGAACGATTCGCGTTTATCATATCCAGAAGTATCATGGATTTTGAACGCTTTATGGACGTGTTATCCTCCAAACCACGGTAACGCGGATTATAGAGAATACTGTCAACCTTTCCGTCGGGAGTAGGATAAAATCTGAAACAGCGGTTATCCATATAATCTGCTGTCTGCGCAAAATCATCACCTGAATTTATACCGTTGAAGTCAAAGGTTGCGCTGTTTGAGAAAACGGCGCATATTCTGTCCGCCTCGACTCCCACCATACAGAATCCGGCATAATCAGAATTGTATACATACCATTCAAAGCCGTATTCGGTTTCATCTATACGGTTCGGCTGACCGAACTGTTCAAGCACTGTATTTACATTCGCGCCGACTGTAATATCCATTCCGCCAACCGTAACGGTTACATTCTGCGCGAAGTTATCATATACATTGTCTATAAGTGTTTCACATTCCTCTTTCGTAAGCTCCTTGTTCGGCTCGCTTCCGAATTTGGCTGTTATTATTCCCTGCTTCATCATAAAGGCATATGCTATTCTGTTCTCATCATCAATATACGCGTTATCGTAACATTCATTAAGAATAGCGTTCGCCTCGTCCTCATATATTATGTAGCTGTCGTTGTAGCTTACTATAGTCTTATACAGGATTGCCATGAAATCCTGTTTTCTTATACTCTTTTCCTGAAGAGCTTCCTCTGTGTCCTCCATGTTAACATATCCGAGTACCACCGACTTAATGAGATCCGCGTCAAGCCCCTCAAAACCAAGTCCTTCCGGTATTTCAACCGCAGTGTCCGCAAGACGCTCATACAGCTCTACTGCCTGTGAAAGCGCTTCCGTTTGTGATACCGGCGAGGACGCCAGCACGTTAATATTTATTCTGTGTGTACCTGAAGAAAGCATTATCGCCGCTATAAGGGCGCATAACACTATTTTTTTACGCATTTTCAAGTACCTCACCTCTTTACAAATTAACTCACAATACATTATAACAGAAGTATAATAAATTGTCTATACCGAAATTGTTAATTTTTTGTGACCAAATCGCACTATATTTTGAGAATATTGTTGACACTAACGGCAAAATATTATAAAATATTTAATATATGGACTAAATTTAAGGAGATTAAGGCATGTTTGATAAATTAGAGGCACTTGAAGAGCGTTTTGCATTGGTTTCGGAAAAAATAAGCGATCCGGAGGTAATTGCCGATCAGGAATCATGGCGCAAATTCTGTAAGGAGCATTCGGACCTTACGCCGATTATTGATAAATACAGAGAGCTAAAGGCCGCAAAGCAGACCATTGCTGATGACAAGGAAATGCTTGAAGCCGG
>CAMCPC010000147.1 GCA_945876665.1 uncultured Oscillospiraceae bacterium | reverse complement strand
ATATGTATGTTGAGGCAATCAAAGCGCGCGGCATGACTCCTGTGCTTGTTACGGCAATGCCGAGAACGGGAAGCGGAAAATATACCGAAAGCACGTTAAAGCCAAACGGCTTTAACCCCGATTCACCGGGAAACATGAGAGCAAAAGCAGCTTCAGATGACGAGGTTGGTCTTGTAGAGCTTTATGCAGGCGCAAAAGCATATATAGATAAGCTTGATGCTAAGGAAGTAATGTATATCTACAACACGGTCGAAGCAGGCGAAACACCGGCAAACAACGCAGCAAACGGCGCAAACGGTGACGGAACACATTACAGAGAGGCAGCCTCAAAGCAGTGGAACAGAATTATGCTTCAGAGCATTTATGATCAGTCTGTTGCTTCAACAGATACATACACAGACAAAGATATAATGCAGAAGCTTGTTTCCTATATGCCGCAAGCTATTCAGAATGCGGCTAAAACAGGCGACTGGTCTGCTGTATTCCCTGAAATGGCGAGCGACGTAAGTGCGGTTGACGTAGTTCCGGGCGCGACAAAGCAGGCAGAGGCAAATTATTATTACAGAAACAACATTGAAAAAGCATTGCAGCTTGGACTGTTACATAAGGACAGCTCAAATCTCTTTAAGCCGACACAGACAATAACTGTAGGCGAGTTTGCAAGAGGTATGGAAAAGGCATTTGGTCTTGCGGAAAACAGCCTTACAAGCTATACAAAAACATATGCGGAGCTTACGGCAGAGCAAACATCACAGACAAGTGCTGTAGAAGCTGATACAGAGGTATTTGAAACAGCAAATGATGATACTGCAGATGATGACACTGTTTCGCTTATGGGCGATAAATATACTGTAACGGTGCAGCAGCCCACAGGCGGTACTGTAACCGTATATAACGAAAGTGCATTCCATACGGCTACTATTGACGTACCAAGCGGTGTAACTGCAAGTGCGCAAATCGGTGATAATGATTACTTTACATTAACAGCTCCTTCGGAAATTGCCAACAAAACCGATTCAGCAGGTGTTTTTGCGGAAAACAACGCTGTTACAACAAATTATGTTGAGTTCAGGAATACAGGTACAAAAGAGTTTGTCTACACCGCAAAGGCAGACGGCGTGATTACAGTATATGCGCGTTTTAATGACAATAAGTATATCGAGCTTGCCGACACAGCTGACGGCGGCACAACGCAGTCGAAGTACATTAATGACGCAGAAGTAAAAGGAAGCGGCAGTACAGTGTACGGAACAGTTCATTTCAATGTCGAGGCAGGCAAGACATACGAATTGTATGCGCGCGGCGGCACGGGCAGATTGTTCGGCGTTAAATACGAATCAACCGATTATCCGCAGAGCACGACATCACTTGTTGTAAATGCAAACGACAGGGTTAGAGTTGTTGCAACTCCTGATGAAAACTATTTGAATAAGGCAATCCTTGTAAACGGCGCAGAAGCGGCTAAAACAAAGGAACACACCTTCACTGTAACAGCCGACACAACAGTTTCTGCTACATTTACAGCAGAGCCTGCGCTTGTTGAGGTAACAAAGGTTGCCACTGATGCGGCTTTGACGCGTGAGGTAATGGGTGCAATTCTGTATGACGCATATCAGCTTGCGGACCATACAAACATGGATAAGTATATGGCGCAGAACGGCGGTGTTCCGTCACCGGACGACCCGAACTATGATCCGAATATCAAATATGAGGGTTCGCCGTATATTCCGCAGACAGGCTGGGGCGCTCTTACAGATAAGAGTGGTCTTTCAGACGATCTTTACGCAAAGGTTAAGGCGGCATATAACCTTGGACTTATAAGACCTGAAACAGGTATTTCAAGAGGCTCTATCGGAGTTGGAACAGAGCTTGAGCCGACAGCAAAGGTAACAAGAGCAAAGGCTGCAAAGACACTTGTATTTGCATTCATACTGACACAGCAGCCAAGTGGCGAAAGTCAGACGCTTCCGGACGGTATAAACCACGGAGGGGAAACGGCGGAAATCGCAGTTCCTAATACTGCTGCACCATCAGAAGTTGTGAAGTAAATAAATACAGACAAAGGGCATACTCGGCGTATGTCCTTTGTTATTTTATGCAATTTTAATATTTACAATATAAAAAAACTGGTGTATAATAGAAACATTAAGAAAATATATGAGGTGATTTTTTTATGGGAATGACCATGACGCAGAAAATTCTTGCAAACGCGGCAGGAAAAGACAGTGTTAAAGCCGGCGAACTGATAATGGCAGATCTGAGCCTTGTTCTCGGCAACGACATCACAACTCCCGTTGCAATAGGGGAATTTGACAAAATCGGAAAAGACAGTGTGTTTAACAAGGCAAAAATTGCGCTTGTTCCGGACCACTTCACTCCGAACAAGGATATAAAGTCAGCACAGCAGGCTTTGAAGGTGAGAAACTTTGCAAAGGAACAGGATATCGTAAACTATTTTGAAGTGGGCGAGGTTGGTATTGAGCATGCGCTTCTTCCGGAAAAGGGACTTGTTGTTGCAGGTGACGTTGTTATCGGCGCTGACTCACATACATGTACATACGGCGCATTGGGCGCATTTTCAACAGGTGTCGGCTCAACTGATATGGCGGCTGGTATGGCAACAGGCAAGGCATGGTTTAAAGTGCCTGAAGCTATAAAGTTCAACCTTACAGGAAAGCTTAATAAGTATACAAGCGGTAAAGACCTTATTTTACATATAATCGGTATGATAGGCGTTGACGGCGCACTTTACAAGTCAATGGAATTTACAGGCGAGGGTATGCACACTCTTACTATGGACGACCGTTTCACTATCGCAAATATGGCTATTGAAGCCGGTGCAAAGAACGGTATCTTCGAGGTAGATGAGCTTACGAAGGAATATATGAAAGACCATTCAGACAGGGAATACACAGTATTCGAGGCGGATGCAGATGCTGAATACGTACAGGTGATTGATATTGACCTTTCACAGGTACCGCACACAGTTGCATTCCCGCATCTTCCCGAGAACGCGAGAACTCCCGAAAACTGGGGTGATGTCGCAATCGATCAGGTGGTAATCGGTTCATGTACAAACGGACGTATTTCCGATTTAAGGCGTGCTGCGGAAATTCTTAAGGGTAAGCACGTTAAAAAGGGTATGAGAGCAATCGTATTCCCGGCTACACAGGCAGTTTATCTTGAAGCATTGAAGGACGGCACTCTGTCTGCGCTCGTTGAAGCAGGATGCGTTATTTCCGCGCCAACCTGCGGACCGTGTCTTGGCGGTCACATGGGTATTCTTGCTGAGGGTGAAAGATGTGTGTCAACTACGAACAGAAACTTCCTTGGACGTATGGGACATGTTGAAAGTGAAGTTTATCTTGCAAGCCCTGAGGTTGCGGCTGCAAGCGCGATAACAGGCAAAATAACAGCTCCAGAGGAGGTTATGTAATCATGAAAGCAAACGGAAAAGTTATAAAGTACGGTGACAATATAGATACAGACGTAATAATCCCGGCAAGGCATCTTACAACATCTGACCCTGCGGAGCTTGCGAAGCACTGTATGGAGGATATTGACAAGGACTTTGTAAACAAGGTTCAAAAGGGTGACATTATGGTCGGCGGCGCAAACTTCGGCTGCGGCTCATCGCGTGAACATGCGCCTATTGCTATAAAGGCAAGCGGTATTTCATGCGTAATCGCAAAGGATTTCGCAAGAATTTTCTACAGAAATTCAATCAATATCGGACTTCCTATCCTTGAATGTGCCGAAGCGTCGGAGGATATTGACGTAGGTAATGAGGTTGAGGTTGATTTCGATACGGGCATTATCACCAACAAGACAAAGAACAAGACATATCAGGCGGCTGCTTTCCCTGAATTTATGCAGGGAATAATCAATGCCGGCGGTCTGGTAGAATATCTGAAGAATAATAACTGATACATACGGAGGAAGAATAATGTCAGAATTTAATATAGCGCTTATTCCCGGTGATGGAATAGGCCCTGAAATTGTTTCAGCAGCAGTTACGGTGCTTGACGCTGTATGCAAGAAATACGGACATACTTTCAATTATACAGAGGTTTATATGGGCGGCTGTGCCATTGACAAATTCGGAGTTCCGCTGCCGGATGAAACTATTGAAATATGCAAAAAATCAGACGCGGTATTGATGGGCTCAATCGGCGGAAATACAACAACATCACCGT
>CAMCPC010000146.1 GCA_945876665.1 uncultured Oscillospiraceae bacterium | reverse complement strand
CAGTCCCTGTCTTATTCACCGTCTAAAATTGCTTTAACCACATTTTCCGCATAATCGCGGCACCGTCCGCATACACTTGAAACACCCGTAATCTCCTGCACCTCATCAAAATCCTTTGCGCCGTTTTCGATTGCCGCGCGAATGTCGCCGATTGTCACGCCCATGCAGTCGCATACTGTTTTGTTGTCGTTCATAGTCATTCACCTCTTGTTTGTATATTGAACATTATCACATTATTTTATTCATTTGTCAAGTGTTTACATATTGATTAAAAAGTGATAAAATAAATATAATCGTGGATAATTGAAAGGAGTAATGAAAATGAAAGTAATTCTTGTAAACGGAAGTCCGAAGGAAAAAGGCTGTACATATACGGCGCTTTGCGAGGTGGCGAAGGCGCTTGACGCAAATGGTGTGGATACAGAGATATTCTGGGTAGGTAACGGCGCAATTGCCGGCTGCACAGGCTGCGGCGGCTGCGCGGGTACGGGCAAATGTATATTTGACGATACTGTAAATGAGTTTGTGGAAAAGGTGGACGGAGCTGACGGATTTGTATTCGGCTCGCCCGTGCATTACGCGTCAGCGTCGGGCGCGCTCACGTCATTTCTTGACAGAGCGTTTATGATGGCGGGCGGAAAAATGCGCGGCAAGTTGGGCGCGTCTGTTGTAAGCTGCCGCCGCGGCGGAGCAAGCGCGGCGTTTGACCAGATTAACAAGTATTTCACAATAAACAGCATGCCTGTTGTTTCGTCACAATACTGGAATCAGGTACACGGCTCAAACCCCGATGAGGTGCGTCAGGATTTAGAGGGTTTGCAGACAATGCGCACCCTTGGCAACAATATGGCATGGCTTTTGAAATGTATAGCGCTTGGCAAGGAAAATGGTATTGAAATACCGCCGCAGGAACCAAAGGTAAAGACGAGTTTTATAAGATAAACAAAAAAACTGTCGTGAATTTCACGACAGTTTTTTTTACTGTTCTTCAACATGAATAAGCATTTGCTCGATAATTCTCTTTACGTGGTCGTCATCAATCGAATAGAATGCGTTTTTACCTTCACGACGCGACTTTATAAGTCTTGCCTGTTTAAGCGTCTTAAGCTGGTGGCTTATTGCCGACTGGCTCATTGAGAGCGCCTCTGCAATGTCATATACACACAGCTCCTTATCGAAAAGCGTCCATAAAATTCTTATTCTTGTATTGTCGCCGAATACCTTGAACATCTCCGCAAGATTTTGCGTAGTTTCATCATCGGGAATCTGGTTTTTCAGTCTGTCCACAATCTGCGGATTATACTGGCACGAGCTGCACATATCCATTTAACATCACCCCATTCATATGTTCATATATTCATATTATACCCGTTTTATTTCCGTTTGTCAAATCGACTTTAAAAATCAGAGAAAAATTTATAAAAATCAGAATTAATTTTTAAATAAACCCAAATTTTGTAACAGATATGATAAAATACTGTAAAAGTATGCAAATGAAGGGAGATAAATCATGAAGAAAAATAAAATCATATCGGCGGCTCTTGCCGCAGTAATGCTTTCGTCAGCGGCGGTAAGCGCGCTTGCTGCGGAAGTAGGCGAGAGCCTTAAGGTGGCTGACTATACCGAATCGGCTGCCGAAACGCAAAAGCTGATTGACGCAAGACCCGATATACAGCGTCCTATGGAAAACTTAGGCAGAGGTGCGGTTGCGGTCAAAATGGACGGCTATACATATATTTCATGGCGCTGGCTCGGCACGGAAAGCGCAGATACGAAGTTTAATGTGTACAGAGGCGACAAGCTTTTAACTGCTGAACCGATAAACGCAACCAACCTTACCGATGTAAATCCAACGGGCGAGAGTTATAAGATTGTTCCTGTTGCAAACGATATGGAACAATCTGAAAAGAGCGAAATTGCAGCAAACTGGGACAGCAATTATATTGACATTCCAATTCAGCGTCCCGAAGAAAACACTGTGAACGGTGAAAAATATACCTACACCCCCGGTGACGCGTCAGTGGGCGACCTTGACGGTGACGGCGAGTACGAAATCGTGCTTAAATGGGACCCGTCCAACGCAAAGGACGCGGCACAGATGGGATACACAGGCGAATGTATAATTGACGCGTACAAGATGGACGGAACAAGAATGTGGCGCGTGAACATGGGACCGAATATCCGTGCAGGACAGCATGACACGCAGTTTATGGTATACGACTATGACGGCGACGGCAAGGCGGAAATGGCATGCCGTACAGCAGACGGAACTGTTGCGGGCGACGGCACTGTAATCGGTGACGGAAGCAAAAATTATGCCGTGGTAAGCGGTGGAAAGAACCTTACAGGTCCTCTTTATCTGACAGTATTCAAGGGTGAGGACGGAAGTGTAATCGACACCGTTGACTACGACCCGCAGACAACAGGCAAGACCCAAAAAGGCTATAAGTGGGACGTAAGCACATGGGGCGATACAGAGGGAAACCGTAGTGAGAGATACCTTGCGGCTGTTGCGTACCTTGATGGCGCGCGTCCGAGCATGGTATTCGCAAGAGGCTATTACACAGGCCCTGAGGGTGACGCGGGCGGAAGAACAGTTATTGCCGCGTTTGATCTTGTAGACGGCAAAATAGTAAAGAAATGGCGTTTTGACACGCTTGACTATAATAATCAGTACATCGGACAGGGCAACCACTCAATGAGTGCGGCGGATGTTGACTATGACGGCTGTGACGAGCTTATATACGGCTCACTTGCAATCGACCATGACGGAAAGCATATGTATTCAACCGGTCTTGGACATGGTGACGCGCAGCACGTGGGCGACCTTGACCCGTCAAGACCGGGACTTGAGGTATATTCCTGCCATGAGGAGCATGGAGCTGCATATGGCTACGAAATGCGTGATGCTCGCACAGGTGAAATTCTTTACGGTATGAAAACTGAATCTGACAACGGACGCGGCACTTCCGATGATATCGACCCGCGTTATCCCGGTGCAGAGGGTTGGTCATCTGCCGGCGTGCTTACAGCCGCAGACGGCAGGGTTATTTCAACGAAGTACACAATGCCGGCAAACTTCCTTTGCTGGTGGGACGGCGACCTTGGACGTGAAATTCAGGATAATATTTATATAAGCAAATGGAACGGCGAAAAAGAAAAGGCTGAAACAATATTCACAGCCTCAGGCTGCACAGCTGTTAACGGCACAAAGGCGAATCCGTCACTTACTGCTGATTTGTTCGGCGATTGGCGCGAGGAAATAATGTATCCATTAAAGGACGGAAGCGCACTTCGGATTTATACAACAACCACTCCGACATCTTATAAGATACCGACACTTATGCACGACATTCAGTACAGAATGCACGTGGCATATCAGAACGACTGCTACAATCAGCCGACACATACAAGCTATTACTTAGGATTTGACACAAAGACAGTGCCTGTACCGCAGATTTACACTGTGGGTGATAACGCAAAGAACCCCGACCTTACAAAGAAGTCATGGAACATCAGTGACCTTTACAGCGGCGAAAAGGTTGAGCTTGTGCTTGACACACCGACAGCGCTTGTAAACGGTGTGCCGAAGCGTGTGGATAATGATAATACGGACGTTACTCCGTACCTTGCGGAGGGCGACAGAACGCTTGTTCCGCTGAGATTTATATCGGAAGCATTCGGCGCGGACGTTGCGTGGGACGGTGACACGCAGACCATAACAATCACAGGTGATAATACAGCTGTTGTTATGAATATCGGCTCAATGGAATACACTGTTAACGATGCAAAGAATGAAATGGACGTTGCTCCCGTTATTGCGAACGAGAGAACAATGGTTCCGCTTCGCACAATCGTTGAGGCGCTTGATAAGCAGGTTTATTACAATGACGGACTAATCGTCATAAGCGACCTTGACCCGACAATGACAGCAGACGCTGCACAGGCGAGAAAGAGCGAAATAAAGAACGCTCCTGTGCCTGCAAAGATTGAAAAGGTTGCAATCAATGGAACAGGCAAAAAGTATTACGACAATCAGCTTGACGTTTATGGTGTTGAGGCAAGCGACAATGACGGTAATATTGAGGAGGGCGCGGTTGACCTTGACATCACTACGCGCTGGTCGGCATACGGCGCGAACACGCTTATTCTTGATCTTGGTGATGTAAAGAATGTAGAGGGTGTTGCATTAGCGATGTGGAA
>CAMCPC010000145.1 GCA_945876665.1 uncultured Oscillospiraceae bacterium | reverse complement strand
GTCGGAAGAATTATTTTCAATAATAATATTCCGCAGCATATCGGTTATGTTGACAGATCAAATCCGGAAAATGCTTTTGACCTTGAGGTTGACTTTGTTGTAGGTAAGAAGCAGCTTGGAAAGATTATCGACAAATGTATCAGAGTATGCGGTACTTCTGAAACAGCCGAGGTACTTGACAAGATTAAGGCTACAGGCTATAAGTATTCGACAAAGGGCGCTATAACAGTTGCCGTTTCGGATATCGAGGTTCCTGAAAAGAAGAAGGAAATTCTTGCTGAGGCTGAAAAGGGTGTCGAAGAAATCATGCAGATGTATCAGGCAGGTCTTCTGACAAACGAGGAACGTTATCAGCAGACAATCAAAATCTGGTCAAAGGCTTCGGGCGATGTCACAGACGCCATGATGGAGCATCTTGGCGAGTTCAACCCAATCTTCATGATGGCTGACTCAGGTGCCCGTGGTAGTGTGAACCAGATCAGACAGCTTGCAGCTATGCGTGGACTTATGGCGGACACGCAGGGTAGAACAGTCGAAATTCCTATCCGTGCTAACTTCCGAGAGGGTCTAAACGTACTGGAATACTTCATTTCTTCACACGGCGCGCGTAAGGGTCTTACCGATACGGCGCTGAGAACTGCCGACTCAGGTTATCTTACACGTCGTCTTGTGGACGTATCACAGAATGTTATCGTACGTGAGATTGACTGCGGTACTGATGAAGGTGAATGGGTAACTGAAATCACAGACGGTAAGGAAAGCATCGAGCCGCTTTATGACCGTATTATCGGACGTACAGCCATGGAGGATGTGCTTCATCCTGAAACAGGCGCTGTTCTTGCAAAGGGCGGCGAGCTTATTACAGACGATCAGGCAACAGCTATTATAAAGGCAGGTATCACAAAGGTATATATCAGAAGCGTGCTTACATGTAAGTCAAAGATTGGTGTATGTGCTAAGTGTTACGGTACAAACCTTGCAACAGGCGAGCTTGTAAACGTTGGTGAAGCGGTAGGTATTATTGCGGCTCAGTCAATCGGTGAGCCGGGTACACAGCTTACAATGCGTACCTTCCATGCCGGCGGTGTTGCATCGGGCAGCGATATCACACAGGGTCTTCCGCGTGTCGAGGAATTGTTCGAGGCAAGACGTCCTAAGGGTCTTGCGATTATCTCAGAAATCGGCGGTAAAATTACTGTCAATGAGTCTAAGCGCAAGAGAGAGGTTATCGTTCAGAACGATGAAACAGGCGAGGCTAAGACTTATACAATTCCATACGGTTCAAGCATCAAGGTGCATGACGGCGATATTATTGAAGCCGGCGATGAGCTGACAGTTGGTAGCGTTAACCCGAATGATATTCTTCATATCAAGGGTCCTCATGCCGTACAGGTATATATCGCGCGTGAAGTTCAGAGAACTTACCGTATGCAGGGTGTTGATATCAACGATAAGCACGTCGAGGTTATCACACGTCAGATGCTTCGTAAGGTAAGAGTTGAGGAGGCAGGTCAGACTGACCTTCTTATCGGCTCACTTGTAGATAAGTTTGAGCTTGAGGAAGCTAATGAAAGAGTCAAGGCGGCAGGCGGCACAGAGTTTGCTACCGCGTCACCGGTTCTTCTTGGTATTACAAAAGCTTCACTTGCTACAGACTCCTTCCTTTCGGCAGCATCCTTCCAGGAAACCACAAAGGTTCTTACAGATGCGGCTATTAAGGGTAAGATTGACCCGCTTCTTGGTCTTAAGGAAAATGTTATTATCGGTAAGCTTATCCCTGCAGGTACAGGTATGAGTATGTACAAGGATATTAATATTACAATTGACGGCGAAGAGGTTGCAAACGAAGAAATTGAATAGTTGATACAAAAACCGCTGTCTTAAGGACAGCGGTTTTGCCTATAATATATTGATTCAGATAACTGAATGATTGACAAATCCTCCCATTTACAATATAATAGAAATAATAAATTAAGAAAGAGAGCGAATGTATGCAGGACGGAGTAAAACTTGAACGTAAAACGAAAGAGGAACTGAAGCAAATAGCTCAGGGTCTGGGAATTGAAAAAATCTCGGCGCTGAAAAAGGATGAAATAATTGCTTTAATCCGCGAAAAGCGTGAACAGATGGCTCAGGAGGAAAAGCAGAAGGTACAGCCGAAAAAGCGTGAACGTCCCGCAGATGTTGTTGAGGTTAAGGGTGTTCTTGATGTAATGACAGACGGCTTTGGCTTTTTGCGTGTGGAAAATTATATGTCAAGCAAAAATGATATTTATGTTTCCCCTACGCAGATAAGACGCTTTAATCTGAAAACAGGTGATGAAATAGTCGGTGACTGCCGTCCGTCACAGGATGAGGATAAGTATTCGCCGCTGCTTTTTGTAAAGACAATAAATGATGACCCGATTGATGTGGCTCTAAAGCGCAAACCATTTGAGCGACTGACACCGATTTATCCAAAGGAAAAGCTTTCCCTTGATACAGGTGATAGAGAAAAAAGCGCTTCAAGACTGATTGATTTGATTGCGCCTATAGGCAAGGGACAGCGCGGAATGATTGTCGCGCCGCCAAAGGCAGGT
Organism: uncultured Oscillospiraceae bacterium; assembly: GCA_945876665.1. Lineage (GTDB taxonomy): Bacteria > Bacillota > Clostridia > UBA1381 > UBA1381 > Hominilimicola. The sequence goes on along the minus strand of CAMCPC010000145.1, from coordinate 1,654 downwards.
AAAACCACGATTATAAAGCAGATTGCACAGTCAATAAAAACGAATTATCCCGATATAAAGCTGATTGTACTTTTGATTGATGAACGTCCCGAGGAGGTTACGGATATAAGGCGCTCCATTGATGGTGAGGTTATTTATTCAACGTTTGATCAGATGCCCGAAAACCACTGCAAGGTTGCGGAAATGGTGCTTGAAAGAGCATCCAGACTTGTGGAGCAGAAAAAGGACGTTGTAATTCTGCTTGATTCAATAACGCGTCTTGCAAGAGCGTATAACCTTACGGTCACACCTACGGGCAGAACGCTTTCGGGCGGACTTGACCCCGACGCGCTTTTTAAGCCGAAGAAATTTTTCGGCGCGGCGCGAAATATCGAGGAGGGCGGAAGTCTTACAATTCTTGCCACCGCGCTTGTTGAAACGGGCAGCCGTATGGACGATGTTATTTTCGAGGAATTCAAGGGTACGGGTAATATGGAGCTTAAGCTTGACAGAATGTTACAGGAAAAACGTATTTTCCCCGCGATTGATATTGTGAAATCCGGCACGCGCCGCGAGGAGGATTTGCTGAGCAGCCAAGAATTGCAGGCAAGCTGGATTATCCGCCGCGAAATGGGCAGGAATACAAATGCGGAAACAATGACAAGGCTATTGCAGTCTTTGCGCAATACACAAACAAATAAAGAATTTGTTGAACTGATGATAAAAAATTACGGAAAATAATTCTGCGTTTGCTTGACAGAGTATATAAAGATGTGATATTATAAAAACAGAAAAAGGGTCAACTTCATTGTTGAGTCCGCAAGATAAAGTGTTGTAGAAATAAACATTTCTACCCATAACCGTTTATCCGGCAAGATAAACGGTTATTTTTTATCTATCCAAATACATAGCACCAAAACCAAAGTTAAATAAACGATAGCTTCAGTCATTGTACACACCTCCTTTCGGAAGTGTCGGACCAACAAGAAATCAACCCAATTTACAGGAGAGCATTGCTCTCATAATAAATTATACTATAAAATAAATTTGCTTGTCTATAAAGTAAATGATATGTCAAGAAAATTTAATCTTTTATTAAGCTGTAAAATTCCTTGCGCAGCTCATGGTCGGTGTCGAACAAGCCGCGGATTGCGCTTGTGCGCGTTTTCGCGCCGCGCGATTTTATGCCGCGCGCTGTCATGCAGCTATGTTCACCCTCAACTACTACGATTACGTCCTCAGTTTCGCATACCTTTTGAATAATATCCGCAATGTCGGCGCAAATTCTCTCTTGTAACTGAAGTCTTTTTGCAACCATATCACATATACGCGCGATTTTTGAAAGTCCTATGACCTTGCCATTCGGGATATATCCAACATGACATTTCATGTTGTACATAAGCGCTAAATGATGCTCGCAGTAGCTGAAAACCTCAATATCCTTGACGATTACAAGGTCATTTGAGGAAATATCCTCAAAGCACTTGTTAAACATTTCCGCAATCTCATCATTGGTGTAGCGCATACCCTCAAAAACCTCGTCATACATACGCGCAACCCTGTCGGGCGTGTCCTTAAGTCCTTCGCGGTCAGGATCGTCGCCAAGCTCCGTTATGATTGTGCGGATTGCTTCTTTTATTTTTTCGTGATTAAATTCCTTTTTCATTTAAACACC
>CAMCPC010000144.1 GCA_945876665.1 uncultured Oscillospiraceae bacterium | reverse complement strand
ATGATATAATGGATACTTTAAAGATATTAGAGAAAATGACGCAGATAAACAGTCCGTCGGGAAATGAGACTGAAATAAGAAGCTTTATTACCGAGGAAATAAAAAAATACTGTGATGAAATATACTCTGACGTAATGGGAAATCTTATTGCCCATAAAAAAGGCGGCGGCAAGAGAATAATGTTCGCCGCGCATATGGACGAGATAGGAATAATCGCAACAGCCATTGACGAAAAGGGATTTATACGTTTTTCGTCAGTAGGCGGACTTAATCTGCGCAATCTTGTAAACCTCAGAGTACGCTTTACAAACGGCACAGAGGGTGTTATAGGTGCGCAGGAGGAGGCGTTTAAGGATAAACCGTCACTTGACAAGCTGTATATTGACATCGGTGAAGATAACAAAAAGGGAGCTGAAAAAAAGGTTTCGATAGGTGATACAGCTTCATTTGTCGGCGGATTTGTAAAGTGCGGCGATAAGGTTGTGTCAAAGGCGCTTGACAACAGAGCCGGCTGCGCTGTGCTTATGGCGGCTTTGAGTGAGATAAAGGAAAGTGCAAATGACCTGTATTTCGTATTTACAACGCAGGAGGAAGTAGGACTCAGGGGCGCAAAAACAGCCGCCTTTGATATACAGCCCGATATTGCCGTTGCGGTGGACGTGACAGACACGGGCGACACGCCCGACGCGCCGACAATGGCTGTAGAGCTTGGAAAGGGCGCGGCTATAAAGGTTATGGACCGTTCTGTTATGTGCGATGCTGATGTGCGCGTAAAAATGATAGAAACGGCGAAGAAGAACAAAATACCGTATCAGCTTGAAATCATGACAGACGGCGGAACGGACGCCGGCGCGATACATCTTACAAGAGCCGGTGTAAAAACAGGCGGAATATCTGTGCCGACAAGATATATTCATTCACCGTCGGAAATGGCAAGTGTAAGTGATATTGAAAATTGCGTTAAGCTTGTATATGAACTGGCGATAGCAAAATGGTAAACGGAGGTGTGTTTTATTGGCAACATGGGGAGTGCATTTGAGAGTGGCAAGGCTATTTCTCGAGGAAATAGATAAAAAGCATCACAGAGAATTTGTAATAGGAAGTGTTGCGCCGGACTGCGGCTACGGAGTAAAGGACAGCTTCGGCGAATTTACACCGCCGCCTACGATAACTCACTGGTCGCCCAGCGGTATGAAACGTGACTGCCGTTATAAGGATTTTTTTAACACCTATCTTACAGGTGAAAGAAATGATGACTACTGGTTCTATCTCGGATATTATGTTCATTTGCTGACGGATATAATGTGGTCTGTGACCATGTACATGCCGACACGTATAAAATACGCCGATGAATATGCAAAAAATCCGGAATTCCTTAAGGTCATAAAGAAGGACTGGAATGATATAGACGTGGGATATCTGAGAAAGCTTGATGAGCATCCTGTCTTTGACATATTAAAAAATGCCGGAGAAATCAAGGATTATCTCAGATATTATGAAAAAAATCAGCTTACGGTGCAGGTGAAATTTATTGTCGATTATTACGAAAACTACAGCGGTAATACGGACAGGGAATTTCAGTATACAACATATGATGAAATGAGCAATTTTGCCGAATGTGCGTATGAGCTGCTGCATATGATTCTTAAACAGCAAAAACTTATCTGATAAAGCGAACAGTAAAACAGCGAGGAATTTTATGTTCCTCGCTGTTTAATGTATTTTGGCGTATCTTGGAATATTATTTTTGTTATTAAAAGCAATAATGGCTTTCGTAATGCCTGTTATCGGCTCATCAAGGTCAGTTATGCGTCTGCCGTCTGTTATTCCGCCGTTTACAACAATCGAGGGAGAAGTATATCCCGAATTTGTGAGAAGTGAGGCTATCGGAGCGCCTGTCGGTACAAGGTAATTATTAGGCGGAAGAATATCATCACCTGAAACAGTTACGATTTTATCAGTAACAGGCTGTCCGCTCTCAAGCACATTTGCTATGTTGCAAAGTGTTTCGGAAGAAAGAATAACTGTGTTTATTGCATCAATGCTTTTTCCTGTCAGTGTTTTAACGAGTATATCACTGCGGCTCTGCGGATAGCGCGCTTTCAGTGAATACAGTGAAATATCGGTATTATAACGCAGATGATATTTAAAATCTGAATATATCTTTTTTGTGTCGTTTTCAACTCCGATAACGGCTTTTTTTATGCCGAGTATCCGAAGTACAATGCTAAGTCCTTTTAGTATCTTTTCTGCGTTTCCTGCCGCCGCTGCCTGCGGTGAAGAAACATAAGGGTCACTGTCAAAGCAGCACACTATTACACATTCGGGCGTTTTTTCACAGCTTAAAAGCACATGAACGGGTATGCCGCTCCGTACCTCACATACAGCACTCTCACGCAGAATCCATAAAAGTTCACGCGTTGTAAGTGTGTCATATGATTTGTCCGGCGGCGCGTAAGGGTATTGGTCCATAAGCATATCATTTTCCACAGAAATCATATCCGCCGTTACGGATACGACTCTGCCCGAAACACTGCTCAGCACAGGTATCGCGTCAAAGCTGTTGAGATCTGCTATTTTCTGACCTAAAAGTATGCGTTCGCCTTTTTTCACTGTTGGCTGAAGAAGTATATTGCGTCCTTGGTGCAGACTGTAAAAATGTATAGGTGACGGAAGCGGAGTTTTTATACGGGCAGATTTTGAAAATCCGTTGTGCTTCTTGTATTTTTTTGCGCCGGAAAATGAAATTGACATATGTATAGTCTCCTTAATGTAAATTTCTTCTTTTATTGATTTTACCACAATAATCGGTAAAATGCAAACAGATAAATGTTGTGTATAAAAGTGCGAAAATCTATTGAAAAAATATGAAAAGTGGTGTATAATTAATAGTAATTAACAAAATACGGAGGTGGAACATTTGATGAAAAGAATTGCGGTAATTCCGAACAGCAGCAAGGATATCGGACTTTTAAATACAAAGCGTCTTGTCGGATTTCTGCAGTCATCGGCTGAGGTTTATATGGATGAAGCCTACAGCGTTCTCGGAATGAATGTAAAATATGTTTCACCGTCTGAAATATACAATAATGCTGATTACGTAATAGTTCTCGGCGGTGACGGAACAATCCTCCAAAGAGCATCGGAATGTGCAAAGCACAGAATACCGGTTCTCGGAATAAATCTCGGTAAAATCGGATTTATGACGGAAATAGAGCTTGATGATATGGAAGCTGCTATTAAAAAGCTTCTTGACGGTGACTTTGTAATAGAGAAAAGAATGATGATGAAGGCTGAAATCAGAAAGAATAATGAGGTTCAGTTTGCGTTCCACGCTCTTAATGATGTAGTAGTATCAAAATCTACAGGTGAGAAACTTATCTGCATGGAGCTGTCTACAGATGGCGAGGCGGTAAACAGATACACGGCAGACGGACTTATAATAGCTACGCCGACAGGCTCAACGGGTTATTCAATTTCAGCGGGAGGTCCGGTGGTTGACCCTCGCATGAGACTTTTTGTGGCAACGCCTATATGTGCGCATATGCTTTCGGTAAGGAGCGCGGTACTTTCATCTGATAAGGTAATGAAAATCAGGCTTGACAGCGAATACGGCGGAAGTGACGCTGTTGTAACGGCTGACGGTGATGTTCAGTGCTACATAAAGGACGCGGATGAGGTTGTCATAACCGAGTCGGAATATGATTTTGAACTAATAAAGATTGGAAATCAGTCTTTTTATGATACGCTTATTAAAAAACTTTCATAAAAGGAAGGAGTTACAAAGTGAAGTACAGAAGACAGGGACAGATTCTGAAAATAATTCAAGAACAGAATATACAGACACACGAACAGCTTATAAAGGAGCTTAATAAAAAGGGATTCAATGTCACACAGGCGACAGTATCCAGAGATATAAAAGAGCTTGGTCTTGTGAAGATTCCAATTCCCGGAGGAGGAAGTATATATTCTTCATCAATTGATATTCCGGAGGAGATTGACAGAAGAATCAATATGATTACCGACACAGTAAGAAGTGTTGAATATGCGATGAACAATGTGGTGGTAAAGACATATCCGGGTATGGCATCGGCTGTTGCCGCATCTGTGGACGCTTCAATGCGCGGGGATTTCCTTGGCTCAATAGCAGGTGACGATACACTTCTTATCATAACCTCCACCGAAGAAAAAGCGGCGGAAATAACGGAAAAACTAAGAAAACTTTTTCACTAAGGAGCAGAAATATGTTAAATCATCTTTCTATAAAAAATGTTGCGG
>CAMCPC010000143.1 GCA_945876665.1 uncultured Oscillospiraceae bacterium | reverse complement strand
CACATACTCCCTGTAATAGCCGGCAATCATACCGCCCACAAGCGCACCCTGTGAATGTCCGACTATGTAAATATCCGTTACAAAATCAAGTCCTCTTACGTAGTCAATAATCTTTGCCGCGTCAAGGATTTCGCTGTAAACATTCATATCCGAGAACTCTCCGTCACTCTCGCCGTGGCCGTTAAAGTCAAATTTTACAGCGGCTATCCCGCGTTCCACCAATGCGTCCGCAATCATCGAAAACATATTCGCCTTTTTGCTGCCCCTGTTGCTCATTAGTCCGTGAAAAATTATCGCTACAGGGCATTTATCCTTGTCAGGCTTTTGCAAATCTCCGCGCAGAGTAAGTCCGTCCCTTTTTATACTGATTTCCATAATCGTCACTCCCAAAAAATATTTATGAATATTTTACCATATATCGGATTATTTGTCCAGTTTATTAATCACAGGATATGACGAGGTTTTTGTAACTCCATCAACCGTTACGGCGGCTGTTATCGTTGCAGCACCCTCCTTTGTTCCCGAGGTCACGACACCATGAGCGTCCACAACCGCAACATCCGTATCGGAGCTTAAATAGGAAACCTTTGCCGACGTAAGGTCAACCCACACCTCATCTGTCATTATTGCCGAAAGTCCCGAATTGATACTTGTCACCGGCTCAACGCCGTTTTCGCGTATTCTTCCCTTTACGGAAACACCGTCAGGCATCGCTTTTACGGTCTTTAATACTGACAAAAGCTCGCCTATCACATTAAAGGTCTGCGTCAACGAACAGTCATTGGCATTTTTCCCTATCATTACCGTATATTCGCCGTTGGGAATATACAGCTTCTGATTTTGTTCGCTGAACAGGCTGAGGCTCTTTATATTTATGGTGAACCGCACCCTTTTCGCCTCGCCCGGCTCAAGCTCAATTTTTCCAAATTCCACAAGCTGTTTTGCAGGAATATTCCCATCACCGCTGTTAGGGTGTGAAATATACACCTGAACAGCCTCCTTGCCGGTGACATTTCCCGTGTTTTTAATCTGCGCGCTTACGGTTATCGATCCGTTTGCGTCAACATCTGTCTTGTCAAGCTGAATATCCGAATATTCAAAGTCTGTATAGCTTAACCCGTAGCCAAAGGGATAAAGCGGCATACCCTTATAGTATCGGTAGGTACGTCCCGGATTTTTTCCGCTGCTTTGCAGGTCGTAATTTGTATAATAGCCCTCTATTCCGTCAAGGGTTTGCAGCTCGCCATTGGCAAGCTCCATATTCTCCATATCCTTCGAGGTGTACCAGGTGGTTGTCAGCTTGCCCGACGGGTTTGCCTGTCCCGTGATTATCCTTGCAAGGGCAGTTCCTTGTGTCTGACCGTTATAGGACGTCCACATTATCGCCTTTGCATTATCGGCAAAGGGCGCTGTATCAATTTCGCCCACCGCCTGAATTGCCACAACCGTCTTATCTGGATACGCCTTTGTGATGTCATTTACATGTGACTGGCTTGACGAAAGTGCTATAGAGCTTCTGTCAAAGGATTCCCTTGAATCAATAAGTGTTGTTCCTGCATATGCAATAATCACGTCCGCCGCGTCAAGCACTTTTGTGTCGTTTACCTCCGAAATAAATGTCAGTACAGCATCGGGGTGTGTCTTGGCAAGCTCCGCCTTTAGTCCGTCAACAGGATTAACTGTGTACTCCGGCTCGCCCGAATAGTCGCCCAATATAACCTTATCGGCATGATTTCCTACAATAACTATATTCTTCACATCATCGGAAAGCGGAAGTATATTATCCTCGTTTTTCAGCAGCACCCACGCTTCCTCTGCCGCTTCCTCCGCCGCGGCTATATGCTCGCTCGTTTCAAGCACCTCGTCCGTTATATCCGAATATTTTGAACCCTCATCAAATTCGCCCGTCTTAAACCGCTGCAAAAACAGGTGGTATACGGCTGTTTCAAGATATTCCTCGCTCATATACCCCTCTTTAACGGCTTCAACACCGTTCTCCGTTGAAGGACATATTCCGTGCATAAAGCACTCGACGTCCATACCGGCAAGAAATGCCTGTGCAACCATCTGCGCATCAGAAGCGTCTGACGAAAGCACACCCTTTTTATATGCCTCAATAGTTACAAGGTCTTCACCTGCGCCGCAGTCGCTTGTAACATAGCCGTCGAATCCCCAGTTACGTCTTAAAAGCTCCGTCAGCAGATACGGATTTGCCGCAGAAGGCTTGTAGTTAAAAATCAACTCTCCGTTTCTGTAAATTGACGTGGCATTGTACGAAGACATCACTGAGGCGGGCATGACCTCCTCTGTCACGTTCTGAAACACCTTTGTATAATAGTTTCTGAAATTGAACTCGGACATGACCGAACAGCCGCCGCGGCGGTTAAGCTCATTGTTGTTTGCCGCGAAATGCTTGAGCGTCGCTATGGTTTTTAAATACCTTTCATCGTCACCCTGCATACCCTTTACAAACGCCGCGCCCATCTGTCCTGTCAGATACGGATCTTCGCCGTAGGTTTCCTCGTTTCTGCCCCATCTCGGATCACGCGCAAGATTAATGGTCGGGCTCCAGTATGACAGGTTCGTTTTTGGATTTTTTCCCCTTGCCTCCGTAGATGTAATCTCAGCCATTCTGTATACAAGCTCACGATTCCATGTATTGGACATGGACAACGGTGACGGAAAGCTTGTCGCCTTTCCCTGTCTTGCCACTCCATGAAGCGCCTCTCTCCAGTAATTGTACTCCGACACTCCCAGTCTCGGTATAGCCGCCGCCTTATAACCAATCTGCGATACCTTTTCCTCAAGCGTCATTCTTGATACCAAATCCGCAGCGCGTTCCTCAAAGGAACGTGTTGTATCCTTATATATTTCCTTTTCCATTTTATATCCCTCCGCATTAAGCAAAAAGGTGTCCGTAGGACACCCCTTCAATTATTTTGCAAGCTCCTTGAAATCCTCCTTAAGATGACCGTACAGAGAATTGTATATTGCGTAAAATTTCTTATACTCCTCTTCATTTGCCTTGTCAGGCTGACAGGTCTTATCAATCTTTATAGCTGTGTCGCATGCCTTTTCGACGCTTTCATAAATTCCCGAGCCTACCGATGCCAGAATGGCAACACCCAGTGCAGGTCCCTCCTTTGAGGATACTGTCTTTACGTCGCAGCCGTACAAATCCGCAAGCATATGACGCCACAGCGCGCTTGTGCCGCCTCCGCCGCAAGCCATCATTTCATCAACCGTTGTTCCCATTTCATTTAAAATATCGTTGCAGTTCTTCAATGAGTATGCCACGCCCTCCATGACGGCGCGAATCATATCCGCCTTTGTATGAATTGCCGACAAGCCGAAGAACACGCCGCGGCAGTCCGGGTCAAGGTGCGGTGTTCTCTCGCCCATGAGGTACGGCAGATATATAAGACGATTACTGCCCACAGGGATTTTCTCCGCCGCCTTATCCATCAGGTAATATGGGTCAACACCTTCCTTTTCCGCCTGCGCCATAAAGTCGCCGCAGAAATTATCTCTGAACCATTTAAGCGACAGGCCCGCCGCCTGTGTAACGCCCATGATATGCCAGCAGCCCGGCACAGCACAGCAAAAGGTATGTACTCTGCCCTTTGGATCTATTGAAACCTTGTTCGTGTGCGCAAACACAACACCGCTTGTGCCGATAGTTGTAAACGCCTTTCCGTCCTTTACAACGCCCGTGCCTACAGCAGCGGCGGCATTATCGCCTGCGCCGCCCACAACAACAGTTTTTACGGAAAGTCCCGTAATATCTGCGATTTCCTTTGTGATTGTGCCCGTAACCTCGGGGGATTCATACATCTTCGGCAAGAGTGCCTTGTCTATGTCAAGCTTCTCCAAAACCTCGTCCGACCAGCAGCGGTTCGGAATATCCATAAGCTGCATACCGCTGGCGTCCGAAACCTCCGTTGCAAACTCGCCCGTAAGAACGTATCTTATGTAATCCTTAGGCAGAAGAATATGTCTGCATTTTGCATACGTTTCCGGTTCGTTCTCGCGCACCCATAAAATCTTTGACGCGGTAAAGCCTGTAAGCGCCGGATTTGCAGTAATTTCTATCAATCTTTCCGCGCCGATTTTTTCCGTAATCTCATCGCACTGCTTTGACGTTCTCTGGTCGCACCATATAATTGACGGGCGCAGCACCTCGCCGTTTTCGTCAAGCATTACAAGTCCGTGCATCTGTCCCGACAGACCAATTCCCGCAATATCCTCCGCATTTACACCTGACTTTGACACAACGTCCTTGATTGTGTT
>CAMCPC010000142.1 GCA_945876665.1 uncultured Oscillospiraceae bacterium | reverse complement strand
GCTATCTTTGTAAATATTTTAGCTCTCTGAGCGTCATTCGCGCCCTTCTTACGCTTAATTGTACTCCATTTTGAATGTCCTGACATTTAAATCATTAACTCCCTTCACGAAAACCAAGGCTGAAAGAAAATTATTCAGATTACTGCTTTACAGACGATAATGCCGTATGTTTATACTGCCCTCGTCATAAAACAGTTAGTCGGGAAATTTTATTCAGACTTGAACTCCTTTTAAATTTGTTCACATTTTTATATTTTATCATATTTTTGCATTTTTTTCAAGACCTTTATAGCTAATTCCGCGAACGGCTTTCAGCATAAATCCTGAAACAATATGCACTGCTACGGACATTATGACCGTACCTGCCAGTATCGCGAAGAAATATACCGCGTCCTTATCAAGCAGTGACGGGGCAAGATTATGCCAAAATCCGTTCCTGAGCCATGTTATCCACAGCGCATGTGTGAGATAAAGTTCCAGCGACAATCCGCCGCAAAAATACAGTATAGGATTTTTAATCTGTATCTTCATTGAAAGCACAGAGAGCATAACAGCAAAAGTCGTTGTATTTATTAACGATATAACAAGCGTTAATAATGTTTCATCGTGGTTATGTCTGCAATAGTAAATATACGATGCGGCAAACACCGCTGTAAGTATCAGAGTTTTTATTCCCCAATGCTTTTTGAAAAATGCCGTAAAGGAATCCTTCATCTGACATATCCATATACCTGCCGCAAAGGCAAGACAGGAATTATACCACCAGAATCCAAAATGCAGTCTGTTCATCACGACTATGTAGCACAGCACAAACACCGTCATTGCCACGCATGACCATTTTTTGCCGAAAAGCTTATTACACAGGAAAAATCCCGTATAGAATATGGCAATTGCCATCATAAACCACAGGTAATATCCGAAAAGCGATGCCAGAATAGTCTTTATATCCATATGATTAGTTACGATATAGAAAAAGTTTATTATGTAATACGGCACAGCAAGGGAAAGCATTTTTTTGCTGAAAAACCCTTTGAGATAGTTTTCCTTATTCATCACGCCGTATTGCAGTCCGTATCCCGAAGCAAGGAAAAAGCCTGCGACCATAATCGCTCCAACATATTTGAACAAAAACAGCGAGGGAAAAGTATCCGCAAGATACATACAAACATGACTCAGCAGTATAAACACAGCACACATTCCCTTTATGCTGCGCGTCTGGTCAACCGAAAAATAATTATCAAAAAAACGGCCATTTGCGGCAATTCTTGTCCTCCATACCAGCATGAACACTACGAAAATAACTATCGCGGCTGATACTGCAATCCTGATCATATTAACTCCATCCCTTTTAATATCATTTCAATAATAATATCATATTAATGTAACTTTGTAAACCTAAAAATGGCATTTGCCGGAAAACATTGTCATAATCTCAAGCTATGTGGTATCTGCTGCGATTTTTTATAATGTATATGTCACACAAAAACCCCCATAAGTTTGATTTTCAAACTTATGGGGGCAATTTCACTGCGATTATATTTTTTTATTCAAGCACATATACAACACAGCTTCTTCTGCCGAATGCCGCAGCATTTGTCGGATAACACAAGTCAATTTTGTTACCCTTAATCGCGCCTCCGGTATCCTCGGCGCTTGCCACTCCGTATGTCCATGAGCCATCAGGCGAAGTTACATACACCTTTGAGCCAAGCGGAATCACTTTCGGGTCAACAGCAACAATACCGTATTTCAAAGCGTTGCCCATAGCCGAAACAGTATAGCCGCCGTTTTCCTCGGGGCCCGTTGAATAAGCCGTAGCCGTCATTGTTATTTTCTTCTTATATTTATAGCCGTTTACACTGCCGCCGTTATCGTTTACTGTCGATTTAGAGCTTGCCGCACTTACAGGCGCGGGTGTCGGTGTCGCAGTACCTCTTGCGATAATCTTGTTTCTCGGCTCTACAGTTACACTTTCGCTTAAGGTTTCTCTTGCTGTTTCCTCACCGTCCTGATATGTAACCTTATGCCGTATTTCCTTTACTCCGTCCTGACCTTCGTCAACGACTGCCTCCTGACCTTTGGGAAGATTCGGATCATCTACGTACTCAATACCACGTTCAATTTTTTCGGTAACAGCCTCGTCTGTGCGGCTTACAGAAACAAGCTCAATTGTATCACCATTTGTGCTTATCTGGTCGTATTCACCGGGAATATACCCCGCCTCTACAAGCGCATCCTTGGCATCCGCCTTTGTGACAGTGACAACGTCCTCATATTCGCCTACTTTAATCGTCATCCGCTTACCGCGTGTTATAACTATATCTTCATTATCAGTAACGGACTTCTCAGCCGGAACATTCAACCTGTCGGTTTCAGCCACATCCAGCCCGTGTTCTTCAAGAACCTCCTCAACGCTTTCACTTCTTGTCTTTACTGTCTGTGTTGCATTCAGACCCGTGAATTCGTTTATTTCCGTTATGGTGATTTCCTTAGCAGAAGCGTTATATACTGTGCCTAATGTGACCGTGACAACAGCCGTAAGCGTTATAAGCGCCGCAATTTTTTTTCTGCGCCTTGCTTTCAGCTTCGCCTGTCGTTTTGCCTCGCGTTTCTCACGCATTTCTTCAAGCATTTCACGCTTTGTTTTTTCTTGTGTAGTCATAAAAAGTTAAACCCCTTTCATTACTTAACGCACAGTATACTACAAATTTGTTACATTGTCAATAGTTTTATTACATTTTTATTACAAATAAATTTCAATTATTGCAATTTTGTAGCATTGCTGTGATTTTAATTTCCTTGTATTACTATTTATATGCACATAATTTACATTTTATTACAGTTTTATGGCAAAAAATATTAAAAATTTACCGTTTATTTCCCAAAACATTGCAAGGATATTTTACGTATACGAAATAAAGTATGCGGAAATACTATGTAAAAAAGAAAGATAGTGGAGCTGAATATATGAAAGAATTAACAAAAAAGGTCGTAATACTGAATAATTTCACTTCGCCATACGTCAGTCAGGCGATAATAGTGCTGAAGGATTATAATCCCAAGCTTGAAGGAAAAGCGGTTGCTGACGCGGAAATGATAGTAAGCCGATATATTGAACGTATACAAAAAAGCGAACAGCCCGTAAAGGCTGTCCGCAAAAAAGGAAGGTTATTAAAAATCATTGTCGGGTTAATTATAGCGGCGATTTTCTGCGCTGCTATAAAGTGTCTTTTTTGACATTATTTAAAATTGGAATCTATATAATCTGTATATTCCTCATATTTCTTTGCAGATGACGATGAAGCGTCATATGTGAAATCATAATATACCGCAAGACCATTTCTTACGATGCACTTTCTGTGATGTACCTTATTGTCCACAGTAGCGGTCACAGAATACCATTCACTGCCCGCATGCATATTAGGATTGCCCTCCGCGCCGATTTCACTGATATACTCCTTCATAAGCTCCTTAGGCTCACCGCTCTTTGCCTCCTGAGAAACCACCATGGTTGCTCCGCCGAGAGCATCTGTTATATTAAGCTTTTCGTTGCCTGAGGTTGTATTTGCATGGAAAGATGACGGATACGGACATGTAATATTGCTTACTGTAATCTCCGAATATCCGCTCTTTACTGCCGATGCAGTAGCCACAGGCGTCGCTACGGTATCTGTAGGCGCAGTCGTAACGGCTACCGTATTTCCTACGCTCTTAGGGAATATATTATATCCTATTATCACGCTGACAACCGCAATAAGTAAAACTATTATCACAAAAACAAATGCATTGCCCTTCTTCTTTTTACGCTGCTTGCTGCGCGCCTGCTTTGCTTCCTTTTCAGCAAGACGCTTTTTTCTGTTTAATCTCTCCGCCTTAAGCTCTTCAATTTCACGATGTCTGGCTGCCTGGCTGCTTTGCTTGCTTTTTCTTACGGACTGTCCGCACCTGTCACAAAAGCGCATTCCTTCCTTCAGTTGTCTGCCGCAATTTTTGCAGTACATTAAAACCCCTCCGAATTACTGACTAATTTAACTATCTGAACTATTATACTATATATTGTGGTTAAATGCAAGTAATTTTCGTAATTTTATTACATATAGATTACAAACCATGCCATTTTGCCGAAATATTTGTAATTAAAATGCAATACAAGGTTGGTATAAATTACCAACCTACGCATATATTAAGCGCAAAATGCACGTATCATTTTTTGAATTGCTTTACAAGCTCCTTGTCCTCCGCAGAAATGCGGTTGGATTCCCGTATTTTCCTTACAGCCATATTCTGTGTTACGCTAGAGAGATTGTTGTCTGC
>CAMCPC010000141.1 GCA_945876665.1 uncultured Oscillospiraceae bacterium | reverse complement strand
GCTATAATTCCGAGAAATTTGTTATTTGCCGCAAAGTAAAGCGCGGTTTTGCCATTCTTTGCAAAGTGCGTGTCCTCTGTTACGCGTACATTGTTTTCAGACATCATTTTATAGTTTCCGGCAAGAATTTTTTTGCCGTCAATAACACCTCTTACCCCCTGTCCCGCAACCTGCGCAAAGTCTGTTACCTGTTTTAAATCCATTCCATCGGATTTTTCCACTATTGCTTTCGCAAGAGGGTGTTCGGACAAAATTTCTATTGACGCTGCCAGATTAAGCAGTTCATTTTCCGTTACTCCCTCGGGTGCAATATCCGTCACTGACGGCTTGCCCTCGGTAATTGTGCCTGTTTTGTCAAGCACTACGGTATCAATCTGATGCGCCGTTTCAAGACTTTCTGCGGACTTTGTAAGTATGCCATACTGTGCGCCCTTGCCTGTACCGACCATTATGGCGGTAGGCGTTGCAAGTCCAAGTGCGCAAGGACAGGAAATTACAAGCACCGATATTCCCATTGAAAGTGCAAAGCTTACACCCTTGCCGAGAATAAGCCAGACAATTGTGGTTATAACAGCAATCGCTATAACAGTCGGGACAAATATTCCCGCGACCTTATCGGCAAGCTTGGCGATTGGCGCCTTTGAGGAGGCAGCCTCCTCAACAAGCTGAATAATCTGTGAAAGGGTTGTGTCCTCGCCCACCTTTTCAACCTCAAATTTAAAGTAGCCTGATTTATTTATAGTTGCACCGATTACCTTGTCGCCGACGTTCTTCTCAACCGCAATACTCTCACCCGTTATGGCAGATTCGTCTATTGCGCCGTTTCCTTCCGTAATAGTTCCGTCAAGCGGTACTGTCTGACCTGCTCTGACGATTACAATTTCACCGACCTTGACATCTTCGACACTGACAACCACTTCTTTGCCGTCACGAAGAACCGTTGCTGTTTTCGGGGACAAATCAATCAGCTTTTCTATAGCCTGTGAGGTTTTGCCCTTTGCGCGTGTTTCAAGGAATTTACCGAGCGTTATCAATGTCAGTATTGTTGCCGCTGACTCAAAATACAAATTCATCATAAATGAATGTACCATCTCGTTATTGCCATGTCCGAGTCCATAGCCTATACAGTATATGGCGACAATACCATAGATAAATGCCGCGCCCGAGCCTATCGCAATGAGCGAATCCATATTGGGCGCGCCGTGAAACAGCGTTTTAAAGCCGTTTATGAAATATTTTCTGTTTACATACAAAATAGGCAGTGTCAGCAAAAGCTGTGTAAACGCGAATACAAGCGCATTACCCATATCATCAAACACGCCAAGGAACGGCAGATGGAACATATGCCCCATTGAAATGTACATCAGCGGCACAAGGCACGCAATTGACACAACAAGGCGGAATTTCATGTTAGATATTTCACCGTCCGTTTTTGTGTCCTTCTTTTCTTCCTTTTTACCTGCAACTGACGCGCCGTAGCCGCCCGAAACAACCGCGGCTATTATATCATCTGTGCTTACAATACTTTTATCAAAATCAACCTGCATATTATTGCGCAGAAGGTTTACATTGACGCTTTTCACACCGTCAAGCCTGCTCACACTTTTTTCAACGTGTGCGCTGCACGCGCTGCACGTCATGCCTGTCACATCAAATTTTTCTGTCATATGACCACCTCACATTTGAATGATTGTTCATACTTTCAATTATATACCACTATACTATTTTTGTCAAGATTATATATGCAAAAAACTGCCGCTGAAAATCAGCGGCAGCCTTTTGTGTTTACTGAGCAAACTATTATTTTATTCAAACATCATTTCTGATAAGGTCTTCATACGTTTCACGCTTTACAACTACCTTTGCTTTTCCGTCCGACACTGCGACCACCGCAGGTCTTGGTATTCTGTTGTAATTGCTTGCCATTGAGTAGTTATACGCTCCCGTAGCAAGCACAGCAAGTGTGTCGCCCACTTCAATTTCCGGCATCATTGCGTCCTTCAAAAGAATATCGCCTGATTCACAGCACTTACCTGCTATTGTAACCTTTTCTGTTCTCGGCGCATTTGCGTTGTTCGCAACAACAGCTTCATATTCTGACTCATACAGAATATATCTCGGGTTGTCCCCCATACCGCCGTCCACCGAAACGTATTTTCTTACGTTTTTGATGTCCTTTATACCGCCGACCGTATAAAGTGTGATGCCTGCGGGCGCAATTATTGAGCGTCCCGGCTCCATAAGGATGAACGGGAGCTTTACGCCCCTTTCATCGGCGGTTTTCTTAACAACCTCGCTCACATGCTGAATATACTCATCATACGGAACAGGGTCATCGTTTTCAGTATACATTATACCGTAACCGCCTCCAAGATTCAGGCAGTCTATTTCAAGATCAAGCTTGTCCTTGAGGTCGCCTATAAAGTTCATCATAATTTCAGCCGCCTTGCAGAATGGCTCAATATCAAATATCTGTGAACCGATATGGCAATGCACACCGTTTACCTTCACATTTGACATCTTACTTGCTTTCTCTATAATTTCAAAAGCCTCTCCGTTTTCCAGCGCCACACCGAATTTCGAATCAATCTGACCTGTCTGAATAAAGCTGTGAGTATGAGCGTCTACGCCCGGCTTAATTCTAAACATTATGTTCTGAACCTTGCCGTACTTCTTTGCAATTTCATTCAGCTTTTCAAGCTCATAAATATTGTCGACAATAATATTTCCAACGTTGTTCTTAACTGCAAGCTCAATTTCATCAGCAGTTTTATTATTACCGTGGAAATAGACTTTATCCATAGGAAAATCTGCCTTTATTGCCGTATATAGCTCGCCGCCCGATACAACGTCAACCCCAAGTCCTTCTTCTTTTACAACTCTGCACGTATAAAGCGAACAGAAGGCTTTGTTTGCATAAAGAACAAGTCCGTTTCCTCCATAATATTTATCCATTGCGTTCTTATAAACACGGCAATTTTTTCTGAGTAAATCCTCATCAAGTACATAAAGCGGAGTTCCAAACTCCTTTGCAAGCTCAACAGTATCGTTTTTTCCTATAACAAGATGGTTCTTCTCGTTTACTGTCAAATCCTCTGATACAAACATTCCTTCTCACACCTTCCTGAGTTTTTTTTTAGCCGATTTAACTCAACCCTGAGTTCCGTCAGCTTTTAATTCTTTTTGTAATTTTGCATTTTCAATTTTTTTATCTTCATGTATAATTTTCGGTGACTTGCCGTCAGTTATACATTTTTTATTTATAATTACCGTTTTTATCGAGTCGTCTGACGGAACTTCAAACATAATATCTGACATTGCGCCTTCTATTATTGAGCGAAGTCCTCTCGCGCCCGTGTTAAGCTCAATCGCCTTATCGGCAATCGCTTCAATCGCGTCGTCCTCAAATTCAAGCTTTACGCCGTCAAACGCGAACAGCGCCTTATACTGCTTTATAAGAGCATTTTTCGGCTCTGTCAGTATTGTTATAAGCGTCTTTCTGTCAAGCTTATCAAGCTTTGTAAATACAGGCAGTCTGCCTATAAATTCGGGAATAAGTCCAAATTTTAACAAATCCTGCGGAATAAGCTGCGACAGCAGCTCATTCATGTTCTTTTCCTTCTTGCTGGTAATTTCAGCGCCGAAGCCAAGTCCCTGCTTGCCTGTGCGGTTTTCAATTATCTTTTCGATACCGTCAAAGGCGCCGCCGCAGATAAACAGAATATTTGTCGTGTCAATCTGGATAAATTCCTGATGCGGATGCTTTCTTCCGCCCTGCGGCGGAACTGACGCAACAGTTCCCTCAAGCACCTTTAAAAGTGCCTGCTGAACACCCTCGCCGCTGACATCACGCGTAATAGACGGATTTTCAGACTTTCTCGCTATTTTATCGATTTCATCTATATATATTATTCCGCGTTCTGCGGCTTCTATTTCATAATCCGCCGCCTGAATAAGCTTCAATAATATATTCTCAACGTCCTCGCCCACATATCCCGCTTCTGTAAGAGATGTGGCGTCTGCAATTGCGAACGGCACGTTCAATATTTTTGCAAGATTTTGAACAAGGAAAGTTTTTCCGCTGCCCGTCGGACCTATCATAAGTATGTTGCTTTTCTGAAGTTCAACATCATCCGCAATATCAGCATGCTCTATTCTTTTATAGTGGTTGTACACTGCCACAGACAGGATTTTCTTTGCTTCCTCCTGTCCTACCACGTATTCGTCAAGAAATGCCTTGATTTCCTTTGGCTTTGGCAGCTCCTCCGACGCAAATCCATTCTTGCTCTCAAATTCACCCGCAAGTATATCATTGCACATACCGATACACTCGTCGCAGATATATAC
>CAMCPC010000140.1 GCA_945876665.1 uncultured Oscillospiraceae bacterium | reverse complement strand
ATAATGCAGAAAAGGAAACCTATCACGGAGGCTATTGCCAGCGGAGCAGTCGAAAATGCTATAATTCCGTCGAGTGAATACAGAAACAGTTTCCAGAAGGACCACTTAGTTTCTCCCGCCGCACGCTCCGTATTTTCATATTCCAGCCATTTTGTGTCAAAGCCTACCCAGCCGAAAATACCCTTTGAAAAACGGTTATATTCGCCCATTTCAAGAATAGCGTCTACCATCTGACGCGTCATAAGGCGGTAATCGCGTGCACCGTCTACTATATTTGCGTTTGAAATTTTGTTTATAAGTTTGTAAAACATACGCGCAAAGAAAGAACGCACAGGCGGTTCACCTTTGCGGTCAACGCGTCTTGCGGCGGCGCAGTCGTAACCTTCATTTATAATGCTTTTATACATTTCCTCGAGCATATAGGGAGGGTCCTGCAAATCCGCGTCCATAACGGCGACAAAGTCGCCGTCCGCGTGCTGCATTCCCGCATACATTGCCGCCTCTTTGCCGAAATTCCTTGAAAAGGAAATATATTTTACACGGTCATCTTTCTTTGCGTATTCCTTTATAACCTGTAAGGTGTTGTCCCTTGAACCGTCATTGATAAACAGATACTCAAAATCAACCTTGTACTTGTTCTGCATGACGGCTGACTGATTTGTTATTGCGTCATAGAAGTACGTAATGCTGTCCTCCTCATTGTAGCAGGGGATAATAATACTTATCAAATTACTCATTATTAAAGCCTCATCAAACGTTAAATCTGAACAGAACTATATCTCCGTCCTTCATAACGTATTCCTTGCCCTCGGAGCGTACAAGTCCTTTTTCCTTTGCTGCCGCCATGCTGCCGCATGCCATAAGGTCGTCATAGTGAACAACCTCTGCTCGGATAAAGCCGCGCTCAAAGTCGGTGTGGATTTTACCCGCCGCCTGAGGTGCTTTTGTACCGTTTGTGATTGTCCATGCTCGTACCTCAGGCTCACCTGCCGTAAGGTAGCTGATAAGACCAAGCAGCGTGTAGCTTGCCTTTATAAGTCTGTCAAGACCTGATTCGCTCATGCCCAATTCCTCAAGGAACATAGCCTTTTCCTCACCGTCAAGCTGTGCGATTTCTTCCTCTATTCGCGCGCTTACAGGCATAACCTGTGAGCCCTCCTTTTCGGCAAGCTCCTTTACGCGGTTTACAAATTCGTTGTTTTCAATGCCCTTTGAGAAATCGTCCTCCGCAACGTTTGCAGCATAGATAACAGGCTTCATGGAAATAAGGGCAATTTCCTTCATAACAGCCATTTCTTCCTCTGTGTATTCAAGGCTTCTTGCAGGTAATCCGTCCTCCAAAGCCGCCTTGACGCGATTCAAAAGCTCAAGCTCGCTTGCAAGAGATTTGTCGCCTTTCATGGCTTTCTTTGTGCGCTCAATTCTTCTTTCAATCATTTCGACATCGGAGAAGATAAGCTCAAGGCTTATTGTTTCAATATCGCGTATCGGGTCGATTGAGCCGTCCACGTGAGTGATATTCGCGTCCTCAAAGCAGCGGACAACGTGTACTATCGCGTCCACCTCGCGGATATGCGAAAGAAACTTGTTGCCAAGACCCTCACCCTTTGAAGCGCCCTTTACAAGTCCCGCAATGTCAACAAATTCGATATATGCGTGTGTAACCTTTTTCGGGTTATACATTTCGGCAAGTTTGTCAAGACGTTCGTCCGGAACATCCACTATGCCCACATTCGGCTCAATTGTACAGAACGGATAGTTTGCGGATTCCGCACCTGCCTGTGTGATTGCGTTGAACAGTGTTGATTTGCCTACGTTCGGCAGACCTACAATTCCTAATTTCATTATATTCTTCGTCCTTTCGTACGCGCAAAAATGAATTTTCGGCGTGATTTTGTAAAATTTTTATGAATTTATTATATAACATTTAAAAGATTTACGCAATAGTCTTTATTATTTTTTCAAAGTATGATACAATGTAAATATTCAGAAAAGAAAAAAAGGAGGACATACCAATGGCAAATAACAAGGTACTTATAGCAGATGATGATCAGCATATTGCAGAGCTTATAAAGGTATATTTTGAAAAGGACGGTTTTTCAACCGTAACAGCAAACAACGGTAAAAAGGCGGTGGAGCTTTTCAAGTCAGAGGCGCCGGCGATAGTCATTCTTGACGTTATGATGCCGGAGATGGACGGCTGGCAGGTATGCCGCGAAATCAGACGCGTCAGCAATATTCCGATAATTATGCTTACGGCAAAGGGCGAAACCTTTGACAAGGTGCTTGGACTTGAGCTTGGTGCGGACGATTACATGGTAAAGCCGTTTGAGCCGAAGGAGCTTATCGCAAGAGTAAAGGCAGTGCTAAGGAGAAGCGACACAAAGGAAGCAAGCGCAGAAAAGGAAATTGTATTCCCGAATTTAACGATAAATCTTTCAAACTACGAGCTGAAAATAAACGGAAATATAGTTGAAATTCCGCCCAAAGAGCTGGAGCTTCTTTATTTCCTTGCGTCAAACCCGAACAGGGTATTTACGCGCGAGCAGCTTCTTGAGGAGGTATGGGGCTTTGATTATTTCGGTGATTCCCGTACTGTGGACGTGCATATAAAGCGCCTTAGAGAAAAGCTTGAGGGCGTTGAGGCAAACTGGCAGCTTAAGACTGTCTGGGGTGTCGGCTATAAGTTTGAGGTAAGATAATGTTCAAGAGTATTTTGGGACGTCTGTTCTGGACGTATGCCGCTATACTTGCGCTTGTGTTCACTTCGGTATCGGTTTCGGTGGGCATATTTATAAATCATTTTGCACTGAATCAGCATGTTGAGAATGTGGAAAAGGTTGCGGATACGATAGAATACTGGACGGGTGCGATGCAGATAGAGGACGATAATTTCCGCGCAAGGGCGGGTTATAAGCAGATGCTGAAATCATGGGCTGACTTTCTGCATTCGGATATAGTTATAACAAATACAGACGGAGAGGTTATCGCAAGCACGTGCAGCGTGACAACTGTGCCGGATGACCTTGTATTATCGGTTGTATACGGCAAAACCATAACAAGACGCTCAACCTTTAACGGCGCATACGACAAGAAGGTAATGGTCGTGGGCATGCCGATTGAGTATCAGGGCAGTATTGTGGGTGCAATGTACTTCAATACGGGACTTCAGGACATGAGAAAAACTACACTTGAGCTGTTTTATATGTTTCTCTTTTCGTCCGCATTTTCGATACTTGCCGCTGCAATACTGGTATATATGCAGTCAAAGAGAATATCAAAGCCTATTGGGGCAATCAACAATGCGGCAAGGAATATTGCGTCGGGTAAATTTGACCAGCGTGTTGCGGTGACAAGCGGTGATGAAATAGGACAGCTTGCGTCAAGCTTTAATTTTATGGCGGATTCCATTGAGGAGCTTGAAGCGACACGCGGTGAGTTTATAAGCGACGTGGCGCATGAGCTGCGCACGCCTATGACGAGTATTTCGGGATTTGTCGAGGGAATAATGGACGGAACAATCCCGTCTGAAAAGCAGAACGATTATCTGAAAATCGTGCTTGATGAATCAAAGCGTCTTACGAAAATGGTAAACGATATGCTTGAAATGTCAAAGATGTCGTCAAGCGAATATAAGCTGGATATAACCGGCTTTGACCTGAATGAGCTTACAAGAGTTTGTATAATAAGTCTCGGCAGCAGAATTGATGAAAAAAATCTTGACCTTAATGTTGACTTTGAAAAGGATACAATGATGGTGCTTGCGGATAAGGACGCTATAAAACGCGTTATAATAAATCTGCTTGACAATGCCATAAAGTTCAGCTATCCGAATACCACTATAGGTATACACACATGGATTGAGGACGGCAGGGCAAGATTTTGTATAGGTAATTTCGGTGACGGCATAAGCGGCGCAGATCTGAGCAATATCTTCAACCGCTTCTATAAGACGGATAAATCACGCGTCTATGAAAAGAGCGGCGCGGGATTGGGACTTTCATTTGTAAAAAACATTCTCACACTCCATAAGCAGAATGTGTGGGTGGAGAGTGTTGATACCAAAGAAGGCTCCGCCGCAAAGTATACAAAATTCACATTTACCCTTGAATTGGAATAGATAACATTAAAAATTCGTCAGAGTCTTATGATTCGGCGAATTTTTTTATTCAATATTGACTAACGGAAAGATTTGGTGTAAAATATAAATAACATGAAAATTCGAGGAGGAAAAGATAAATGGCTGAATTACGTTGGAATCCGCTGGTAAAGGATTGGGTAATGATTGCATCACACCGTCAGAACAGACCGCAGATGCCGAAGGACTGGTGTCCGTTCTGTCCGGGTTCGGGAA
>CAMCPC010000139.1 GCA_945876665.1 uncultured Oscillospiraceae bacterium | reverse complement strand
CCTTTACAAACGATGTCATGCTGCAGCTTATCACCGCGGTAACAACCGCAGTTATAACAGCCGTTAAAACAATTTTTTTAGTGGTGTTCACGTTGATTGCTCCTTTAAACAAAAAATATAGGGGGATATAAACCCCCTATTATCATATTTTCATAGAATTTGATTCAAGATACTTATGAACCATCATCGCCACCTTGAATACGATAGCCTGATCGAATTTTCTTAAATCCAATCCCGTAAGCTTATATATCTTTTCAAGTCTGTAAACAAGAGTATTTCTGTGAACAAACAGCTGTCTTGATGTTTCGCTCACATTCAGGTCATTTTCAAAGAACTTATTGATAGTGAGAATTGTTTCATCATCAAGAGTTGAAATATCACCCTTCTTGAATACCTCCTGCAAAAACAGCTCGCAAAGCTTAATCGGTAGCTGATATATAAGTCTGCCTATTCCAAGGCTGTCATAATTCAGGATATACTTTTCTTCATCAAACACCTTGCCTACCTCAAGCGCAATCTGCGCCTCCTTATAGGCATTATTAATCTGGTCAATATTATATGCCACGGTACTTAATCCGACACATACCGTCAGCATTGTTTCCGCACTGATTGTATCAACTATTGACTGAGCCATTTCCTCAAGCTTTTCGGAGGTTGCTATTTCCTTCAATTCCTTGATAAGAACCATATCGTTTGTATCAATATTTATAACAAAATCCTTCTCCTTATCAGGGAACATATTTCTTAGGACATCATAAATACCGTTTTCTGCCTCGTCAAGCACCTTAATATAAAATACAGCTCTCGGAGTATCTATATCTACGTGAAGCTCTCTTGCTTTCTGGTGAAGGTCAAAAGAAAGAAGATTGTCGAAAATGATATTTTGCATAAAGTTATTCTTATCGTACTTTTCATCATAATAATGACGTACATTATTCGCAGCAACAACAACAGAATTACAGCAGTATTTGGATACCTCGTCAGTACCCTCTACATAAACCACATATTCAGCATACGGCTTATTCGACATCGAACGAACGGTATAGCCGTCCTTAAAAAGCAGCTTGTCATTATTTGCTGCCGCATATACAAGATTTTCAATTATATCTCCGCTTGGCTCACTTCCGTTATATGCCAGAACCAATCCGTGTGAATCAACTATTCCGAACTTCTTCGGGAACACATCAGCCATCTGTGTTACAATATTCTGAAATGCCTTGCTTATCATTTTCATTCCTCCACTTGTCAATTTAAAATACAATATACCACTATATATCTTATTATACATGAAAATTGTCACAAATGCAAGAGTAGACAAGGATTTTTTTTGACAATATTTTTAATATCAGACGTATTTCCTCAGCTGCTTCAATGCGCTCTTTTCAAGTCTTGATACCTGCGCCTGAGATATGCCTATTTCCTCCGCCACCTCCATCTGTGTGCGGCTCTGGAAAAATCTTAAATTCAGTATATGCTTTTCCCTTTCGTCAAGGTGCTTCATAGCTTCACTCAGCGCAACGCTCTGAAGCCAGTTTTCATCAACATTCTTTGTATCCTTTACCTGATCCATAACAAAAATCGCTTCGCCGCCGTCATGGTATATCGGCTCAAACAGTGATACAGGGTCGGCTATGGCATCAAGCGCAAAAACTACCTCCTCCTTCGGCAAATTCAGTTCCTTTGCAATTTCAGATATTGTAGGCTCCTTTGAATTTGCGCTTATCAGCTTTTCCTTTACGTGCATGGCTTTATAGGCTATATCCTTTAACGAACGGCTTACACGTATTGAATTATTGTCACGCAGATAACGGCGTATTTCTCCGATAATCATTGGTACAGCATACGTGGAAAACTGCACATTCTGACTTAAATCAAAGTTATCTATAGCCTTTATAAGTCCTATACACCCCACCTGAAACAGGTCATCCGCATTTTCACCCCTGTTATTGAATCGCTGAATGACGCTCAGCACAAGGCGAAGATTTCCCTTAACAAAGGTTTCGCGCGCTTTCATATCCCCCGCTTTTATTTTTAAAAACAATTCGTCCTTTTCTTCTCTTGAAAGTACGGGAAGCTTAGATGTGTTTACACCGCATATTTCTACTTTGTTTGTCATATCTTTTTCCTCCTTAATAAGAACCGCCGGAC
This sequence comes from uncultured Oscillospiraceae bacterium, assembly GCA_945876665.1. Taxonomy (GTDB): domain Bacteria; phylum Bacillota; class Clostridia; order UBA1381; family UBA1381; genus Hominilimicola. The sequence continues at coordinate 2,224 of CAMCPC010000139.1, read as the reverse complement.
AAATGCCACGGTTATGTACAAGATATGACAATTTATGTAATCAACACATTTTCGCTATTTCTTTTTTGAGTCTGCCGATAATCCTCTTTTCAAGCCTTGATATATATGATTGAGATATTCCAAGCATATCGGCTACCTCCTTCTGTGTTTTTTCCTTTTCACTGCCAAGTCCGAAGCGCATACGCATTATCTGCTGTTCCCTGCCCGACAGCTTCAAAAGCGCGTCCGCAAGAAGCGACTTATCAACTTCGTCCTCGATATTTTTACATATAACATCGTTGTCAGTTCCGAGAATGTCGGAAAGCAACAGTTCGTTTCCGTCCCAGTCCACATTAAGCGGCTCATCTATTGACACCTCACTGCGCATATTGGAGTTTTTTCTAAGATACATAAGGATTTCGTTCTCAATACACCGCGACGCATACGTTGCAAGCTTGATATTTTTTGTCGGATTAAAGGTATTTATTGCCTTAATCAGACCTATAGTGCCGATTGATATGAGGTCCTCCACATAAATCCCCGTATTTTCAAACTTACGAGCTATATATACCACTAACCTCAGATTTCTCTCTATCAGCGTGGATTTCACAGACATATCTCCCTCGGCAAGCTTAGCTATAAGCTCCGCCTCCTCCTCCTTTTTCAACGGCGGAGGAAGTGTGTCGCTTCCTCCTATGTAAAATACCTCATCGCATTTGAGCGGATTTGAACCTACAAACATAAATTTCTTACTGATTTTTCTCAAAAACTCCATTTTATAAACACAAACTCCCTTCATAATAATCCTGCATTAATAAGCGCGTGATATTCCTTGTTTTTTGAAAGAACACCGCCGTAAATCCCTATAAATGTTTTATCAATTATTTTCTTTTCCTCCGGAATTGTAATATTATCAGCAAGAAATGCAAACAACATTCCCGACGAATTTCCAATCGAATTAAACGGTATTACCCAAAGCTTCATTTCTTCCGCGTGATTTTCAATATCAGAAAACTCGTATTCCGCGCCAAATAATTTTTTCACATAATCCCATTCAAGAATACTCACATATTTGCCAGTAACAGGCTCCTTCAATAAATTACCGCTGTCAAATAATGCCGTAACAGTAACAGTTTTGTCGTTATGTGTCACTGACATTATGTAGTATTTTTTATTTTTCCTGTTTTTAAACACCTTAAGGAAGAAAATCAGTACAAAATATGATAATATAAAAGCGAATAAAAACACCTTGGGCGGAATATCAAAATAGACAATCCCCGCCTTTATTACAACACTGACAGTATTTTTTATCAGCGCCGTAATCAGCATCATCGAAAATATCATTATTCCCGACATCAATACGAGCCATAGCATCTGATTTAAAAGCTGTTTCCTTTGCTCAAAAAACGCTGTAAATATCATTAAAAACACTGCCAAAATACGCGTTAAATATGATAGTGCTGTCGGCATTTCCACGCAGAATACAACGGCTGCGCCTGCCGCTCCGAGAACTGACGCAAGAAACAGTCTTTTTTTTCTTATTCTTACTTTATTAATTGCTTTACCGAGAATGTACAGCATGATATATGCCGATATAAAATTAATTAAAAATATGACGTCTGCATATACCACCATTTCCCTCACCTCTAAAAGGTATTATACTCCTCATGGTATGAGAAAAATGTCAAAGGCGGTTGTCGAATACGGAAAACATTTCGACACGGAAATTTGCGCACAAAAAAACAGGCTATGATTCCTCATAACCTGTTCAGTATATAATTTTATTTCAACTCGTATCCGCCTACCGGACGTATTGAAAGCACATGGCACATTCCCTCGCCCAATACAGCTTCCATTCTGCTTTTAAATTCATCAAGCATATCGAACGGCACAAACGCCTGAACCGTGCCGGCAAAGCCTCCGCCATGTACGCGGTATGCGCCTTTGTCGCCGAGTATTTCATCACACAGCACAAGCGTGAGCGAAACGGCCTGATTTTTCGGCATACTTGGCGCAAAGACGTTCTGCAAATACATATATGACGAGCGTCCCGACTCCTTGACAAGCAATTTAAATTTTTCAAAATCGTTGTTTTCAAGCGCCTTTACTTCCTCCTGTGCGCGTTCATTTTCGTTAAAGAAATGAATTGCTCTTAAAACTGCTCTGTCATTATTAATTTTCTCTCGTATATTCTTTATATTTGCGTAAAACTCGCCCTTGTCAACCTCACGCAGATAATCTTTAC
>CAMCPC010000138.1 GCA_945876665.1 uncultured Oscillospiraceae bacterium | reverse complement strand
ATGTTCATAACTGCACCTCATTTGTATTTATTTTAAAAAATCCTCATCTATCATTATATAAAATAAATGTAAAATTGTATTCAAACTTATCTTAAATTTATGTAAAATTTTTTAAGATACTCCAGCTTTCAATCAGTCTTTCCAAAGTAAAGGCAGCATTGGCAGGACTCGTAGACGGCAGTTTTACTGCGTTTTTGCCCTTATTGTATTTCAGAAACAATTTATATGCCGTATTTCCGTTTGTAAAAATTTTCTTAATTTCTGATTTTACATAGATTTTACTTAAATCATTGGGTGTAACGTTTTTAATTGAGCTGTCTGACGAGCCTTCTATATCACAGCTTGCAATCACATCCCACACAGCTATATGGTTTCTGAGCAAAAATTCTTTCTTTTCCACAATCGTCTTGGGACATTCCTCACCCATAACCGCCGAAACCACCCTCCAGAATCTGTTCTGCGGATGTCCGTAAAAGAAATTTGCCTCACGCGATTTCACAGACGGAAAGCTGCCGAGTATAAGTATCCTTGAATTTTCGTCATAAACCGGTTCTATCGTGTGAAATTCCATTTTTTACCTCCATAAATTTTCAATACACACTTATTATAACAGAAAACCGTTATTTTTAAAATACATATCTGATAATTTATTTGACACCATGATATTTGTAATATATAATATCACCATAATTTATTTAAGCGAGGGAAAAACAATGAATACAGCAAATGCACCATTATTTAAAGACCCGATACATAACGGTGCCTCCGACCCTGTTGTTATATACAACGAGGAAAAAGGCACTCACTATATGTTCTACACCGCGCGCCGCGCAGATGTTGAAGAAGAAGGCGTTATGTGGGTACACGGCAGCGATATAGGAATTGCCGAAAGCACAGACGGCGGAAATTCATGGGAATATGTCGGTGTCTGCAAGGGGCTTGAATACGAAAGCGGCAGAAACACCTATTGGGCGCCGGAGGTTATCCGATATGAAAATCTCTATCATATGTACGTAAGCTATGTCCCCGGTATTCCTGCCGATTGGAATCACCCGCGATACATACTTCATTACACATCTGAAAATCTTATTGACTGGAAATTTGAAAGCAAGCTCAATCTTTCCTCCGAAAAGGTTATTGACGCGTGCGTATTTCAGATGCCAAACGGTATTTTCAGAATGTGGTACAAGGACGAGGCAAACGGTTCACACACCTACTACGCCGACAGCTCAGATTTATACAAATGGGATGTAAAGGGTTGCGCGGCGGACGATGTTCCCCACGAGGGCGCGAACGTATTTGAGTTCGGCGGCAAATATTGGCTTATAACCGATTGTTGGAGCGGTCTGGACGTGTATTATTCAGATGATTTAACAAACTGGACAAAGCAAAAAGAACGTATACTCGAACAAGGCGGCACAAGAAAGGATGACGGTGTTATCGCCAACCATGCCGATGTGGCAGTATGCGGTGATAAAGCATATATATTCTATTTCACCCACCCTGAAAGAAACGGCAATATGCTTGATGACACCATCGCAGGTCAGCGCCGCACGTCAATTCAGGTTGCCGAGCTTGAAGTCATAGACGGCATACTTGTATGCGACAGAAACAAGGAAATATCAGTAAAATTAAAGTAATACATATTATAAAAGCAGTAAATCCCCAAAAAGATTTACTGCTTTCTTTCATTTTTCAGTGACAACGTTCACATTCTGACCGTCACTCGTCATTACAATATTTCCATTTAAATCCGTTCTGTAAATTTCCACTCCCGCATCATTAAGACGGCTTAACGTTTCCTCATGCGGATGCCCGTAGGAATTGCCCTTTTCACAGCTTATCACGGCATACTGAGGCATTACCTCACGCAAAAACGGGTATGAAGTCGAAGTATCTGAGCCGTGATGACCTACCTTAAGCACCGTGGATTTCAGATTTGCTCCTGTTTCGAGTATTTCAGCTTCCTCGTCACGTTCAGCGTCACCGGTAAATAAAAATGACGTGCTGCCGTAGGTTATCTTCATAACTATAGACGTGCTGTTGGTGTCCTTCCCCTTTTCATTTACAGGTCCTAAAAATTCAACACGGCTGCTTCCGAGAGAAATTATATCTCCCGCGTCCGGATGTTCTATCTCAAGTCCCTGCTCCTCTGTTTTCTTTTTGAAATTTTTATATGCCTTTGAGTCTGATTCCGTAACGGGCGCATAAACATGCTCCGCCTGTGCAACTGATAACGCTCCCGAAAGTCCGCCCACATGATCCTCATGCGCATGGGTGCATATCACATAATCAAGACTGTCTATCTCCTCCTGTTTCAGATATGCCGCAATAAGACTACTGTCCGCAGTATTTCCGCCGTCTATCAGCATAGCTTCACCGTCACATTCCACCAACGCAGAATCCGCTTGACCGACATCTATGTAATGTACCTCAAATTGTGAATTTTCAGGCACTTCCAAAAAATCATACTGCATATCGCAGCCCGAAGTTCCAAAGGACACTATCAAAGCTGTTATAACACCTAATATACTCTTCATATTTATCACTTCCTCCTTCATATTATACACAATATCCTCAAATAAAGCAAGACAAAAATAAGTCCCGCAAAAATCTCACAGGACCTATTTTATATGATGTTATTTTTCCTTGTGACACATATCGGACATTGCGCAGTTCGAGCAGCCGCAACCACAGGAGCTCTGTCCCTTTTTCCTTTTCCTTATCTGATTGACAATAATCAGCACTACTATTGCAAGTATTACTGAAATTATTATTACATCTGCTACCATAAAATCACCCTTTATGCCTTTACTACTCTCTTATTAATTCTCAACGTATTACTTTCCTTAAATGGTTTCAGGAGCAGATACAGGAATGCTATTACAATCACTATTGCAGCAGCCGTTCCTATGTTGAAGCCGCCGCCTGTGAAGAAGTTGCCGAGCTGATACACACAAAGCGAAACGACATATGCGAATACACACTGATAACCTATAGCGAACCATGTCCATTTAGCACTGTTCATTTCACGTCTTATAGCGCCGATTGCTGCAAAGCATGGAGCGCAAAGCAGATTGAATATAAGGAATGAGTACGCCGCCAAAGCTGTGTAGCTTGATGCAAGCGAGCCCCACACTTCTGCACCGTCCTCGGCAACCTCCGCAAAGCCGTACAGAATACCGAAAGTACCCACAACATTTTCCTTTGCGATAAGACCTGTAACAGCCGCAACGGCGGCTTTCCAGTCGCCCCAGCCAAGAGGTGTAAATATCGGCGCGATAACGTTACCTATTCTTGCAAGAATTGAGTTTTCCATATCCTCTATCATACCGAAACCGTCCTCAAATCCGAAGCCCTGCAAAAACCAAAGCACAATTGTTGAAAGAAGAATTATTGTACCGGCTTTCTTAATGAATGACCAGCCTCTTTCCCACATTGAGCGGAGAAGATTTATAACAGTCGGCATATGATATGCGGGCAGTTCCATTACGAATGGAGCCGGATCGCCTGAGAACATCTTTGTCTTTTTAAGAATAATACCGGAACATATAATCGCAGCAATACCCACGAAGTATGCACTTGCTGCAATGACTCCCGAACCGCCGAACAAAGCGCCGGCAATAAGAGCTATAATCGGAAGCTTTGCACTGCACGGAATGAATGTTGTTGTAATTATCGTCATACGTCTGTCACGTTCATTTTCAATCGTTCTCGACGCCATAATTCCCGGAACACCGCAGCCTGTACCTATAAGAATAGGAATGAATGACTTACCCGAAAGACCGAACTTTCTGAAAATTCTGTCCATGATAAATGCAATTCTTGCCATATATCCGCATGCTTCAAGGAATGCAAGGAACAGGAACAATACAAGCATCTGCGGTACGAAACCAATAACCGCGCCGACACCGGCAACAATGCCGTCAAGGATAAGACTGTTAAGCCATTCCGCTGTACCCAGTGCTTCAAGCGCATTGCCGATAAGCACAGGAATACCGGGTACAAATATTTCTGTTCCGAACAAATTAAATCCGTCACCAAACAGTCCGTCATTTGTCCAATCTGTTACCCACGTACCGATTGTCGTAACCGATATATAGTATACAATGAACATTACAACCGCAAAAATAGGCAGCGCAAGCCATCTGTTTGTAACAACTCTGTCAATCTTATCAGATACTGAAAGCTTTTTCATATTCTTCTTTTTATAACATTCATTGATTATCGACGAAATATAATTATATCTTTCATTCGTGATAATGCTTTCGCTGTCATCGTCCATTTCCTTTTCAGCCTTATCAATAAGAGCTGAAACATCAGGCACGTCTGTCATTGTCTCTGCAATCTTATCATCACGTTCAAATAGCTT
>CAMCPC010000137.1 GCA_945876665.1 uncultured Oscillospiraceae bacterium | reverse complement strand
CGGAAAGCTATCCGCTTGTCAATCAGACGGTTATGACGAAAACTGTTTCGTCAAAATTCCATAGGGTTTTAGGCACATGCCCGCTGTGCGGCGGTAATATAATAGAGGGTACAAAGGGCTTTGGGTGCAGCAATTGGAAGGAACCCATAAGCTGTAAATTTACCATATGGAAAAGGCAGAGTAAAGGCCCTTTTTCCAAAACGACTATATCAGCCGCGGCAGTGAAAAAGCTGCTTGCGGGTAAAAGCGTGCATATGAAAAAGCTTGTAAAAAATAACGGAGAATTGTTTGAGGCGGACGTTATGCTGAAAACAGACGCAAACGCGCAATATCCTGTGCAGCTTGTCTTTGGAAAATAGGTATTGACCTTTTATTTAATGTTTATTATAATATATACTAATGAATATAATGGCATTATAGGGAGGATACCGATATGCCTTCAAAGAAAAGAATAAAAGAGATTGAACATAACGTATTCAAAAATGAAACGGACTCCGGCTTGGGCAATTTTACAGAAAAAACAAATGCAGTCTGCGTAACGCTGATAGGCGGCATAATAGTTACTATTCTGATATTTGTAATAGCGGCCGGGGGAATGCAGATTGGAAAAGGAAGACCTGCGCATACCTGCGCGGCGTTAGGGTGCGGCAAAACGGTAAAGTCGGGAAGTAACTATTGTTGGCTTCACAGCGCAACCTATCCAAAGCGTAGAAACAACAAAAAGGACATTGACTTCTACGACAGTAAGGACAGCGGTTCTGTCATAAACGGAGGAGGCTCTGATAAAAAAACAGAAGCTAAATCCGCCGGCAGCTACGGAAGTATATACGATGGCATGGAGGATTCGGAAAACGGTTCGGGCAACGCATATGGCAGTGGCTCAGGAGGTGCGTCAGGAAGTATATACGGCGGCAGCTCTGACATCGGTTCGGGCAGCAGTTCAGGAAGTTCATCGAGCAGCGGCTCAGGTGTATCGTCCGGTGCGGACTCGGCTTCGGGAAAATAAAGCTGTGCTGCAAATGATTTAAAAAGCATATAGATTATTCTAAAAGGAGTGATAGTATTGGGTCACGAAACAGAAAAACTTGTAGACGATATTATAAAAAGCTATAACGAGCTTGACCTTACGGGGAGAATTGACGCGGAGAATATGCTCAGCAAGGATACGCTTATAAAGGTAATTGAAGAAATCCGCAAGCTGCTGTTTCCCGGATTTTTTGATAACAACCGCGTAAGAAGCGAGTACATAAAATTCCTTGTGGGCGAAAGAATTGAATTTATACAGTACCATCTGAAAAAACAGATTGCGCGCGCGCTTGGAAATCAGGAGATGTGCAGCGGCTGCGAAAAATCGACAATAAATCAGAAAGCGGAGAAAATAGTTTATGATTTTCTCGGCAGGATAGTGAAGATACGCGAATATCTGCATACGGACATTCAGGCGGCATATAACGGCGACCCTGCGGCATACAGCACAGATGAGATTATATTTTCATATCCGGGAGTGTTTGCCATAACGGTGTACAGAATAGCCCATGAGCTGTGGCTTTTAAAAGTACCGATGATTCCGCGTATTATGACGGAATACGCCCACAGCATAACAGGTATAGACATTCACCCCGGCGCGACTATAGGAAAGTATTTCTTTATTGACCACGGTACGGGCATAGTTGTAGGCGAAACTACCGAAATAGGTGATAATGTAAAGATATATCAGGGCGTTACACTCGGTGCATTGTCCACAAGAAAGGGTCAGGAGCTTAAGGGAGTGAAGCGTCATCCGACAATCGGCGACAACGTAACGATTTATTCGGGCACAACAATTCTTGGCGGCGATACCGTCATAGGAAACGGCGCGACAATTGGAGGTAACGCATTTATTGTAAGCTCTGTTTCAGAGGGAATGAAGGTAAGCGTTAAAAATCCTGAGCTGCAGTTTTCACGCGGCGGCGCAAGTGAGCTGGTACAGGACGAATTCTGGGATTGGTGTATATAGCAAAAAGCGAGGGATTCCCTCGCTTTTTTACTACATTCTTTCAATTTCGTCAAAGAACATTTCATAAAAGTCGTCCCAGTTGTCGGGCGCTTCGACGCCGCCGCCGTTCACACTTCTGAGCATGGCGGCGCAGAACGCTTCGCCTGCGGTCAGCAGCTCATACACTGTTATGTGCCTGTAGCCAAGTTCGGTGCATTTGTCGCAGAATGCCTTTACCTTGTCGGGTGCGTTTCGTGTTTCGAGTAGCTCTTGACGAAGCTTTTCATCATTTCTTGCGCGCTGCGTAAGCTGCGCAAGCTCAAGAGAAATATCCATTTTTTGTTCACCTCATATCTTAATCGTACTCTTACAGTGTTATATATACAAAAAGACGGCGCAGGAAATCACTCCCGCACCGCCTTTGGTGGAGCAATACTTTATTGCATAGTATTTTTCTCTTTTATGTAAAATTATTGTCTGAATAAATTATATAATTCTCCGTGCGTTATGTCAATAGATTTTAAAGGAATTATTTTAATATTATCTATTGAAAAAAATCCTTAAAAAAGATATTATATAATTACGGGAATTCAAAACGAGGAGGGATAGTTTGAAAAGTATGGAAACGTTAATAAATCCAATGAAGAAAAGCTTTGGCAGCCCCTATGGTTCATCGTTTGAGGTGGGCGAGGTTACGCTGACGGACGGAATATTCAAAAAATCACAGGACACAGGTAAGGAATACATACTATCACTTGATGTTGACAGGCTTCTTGCGCCGGTGGCGTACTCGACAGGGGCGAGTGCGGATAAATCGAAGTATTACGGCGGTTGGGAGGCATATAAGTACAGAACCTATAACGGAACGGGCATTTCGGGTCACTCGCTCGGTCACTGGATGAGCGCGGCGGCGACCATGTACGCAGCAACAGGCGATACGGCAGTAAAGGAAAAGCTTGATTACGCTGTGGATAAGCTTGACGAATATCAGAAAATTGACGGCACAGGCTATATAGGTGGTGTTCAGAAGTCGGGACTTGTCAGCGCGCTTAACGGCACACTGAAAGTAAGCGCATTTGACCTTAACGGCTACTGGGTGCCGTGGTATTCATTCCATAAGATTTATCAGGGACTTATAGACGCATATGAGCTTGTGGGCAATGAAAAGGCTCTTACGGTTGTGTGCGGTTTTGCTGACTGGGCGATAGACGTTACAAAGGATATGAGTGATGATAAGTTCAACGAGATGCTTAACTGTGAATACGGCGGTATGAACGAGGTTATGGCGGAGCTTTACGATATAACAGGCGAAAAGAAATATCTGGATATGGCGGTGCGTTTTTCGCAGAGCGCAATACTCGATCCTCTTTCGCGCGGCGTTGACGAACTTCAGGGCAAGCACGCAAATACGCAGATACCAAAGGTAATCGGTGCGGCGGCTGTTTACGAGGAGGACACGGACAAGACAAACTACCGTGACGCGGCGGAGTTCTTCTATGACACCGTTGTGAATCATCGCTCATATGTTATCGGCGGAAACTCCAATTATGAGCATTTTGGCGGTATCAGCGAGGAGGTTCTCGGAACACAGACCTGCGAAACCTGTAACACGTATAATATGATGAAGCTGACGGAGCATTTGTACGCGTGGAACCATGACGCGGCATATATGGATTATTATGAAAAGGCGCTGTTTAATCATATCTTAGCGTCGCAGGATCCCGATTCGGGCGAAAAGACATATTTCATGGCAACAAAGCCGGGACATTTCAAGGTGTATTCGGATGCGCTGCATGGTAATTCGTTCTGGTGCTGTGTGGGCAGCGGTATGGAAAATCCGGGCAGATACACAAGAAATATATACTATAAGGACGGAAACGATTTCTATGTAAATCAGTTTATTTCCTCAACGGTGGATTGGAAAGAAAAGGGTCTTAAGATTTCGCAGACTACAAATTATCCGTATGAGGACACAACTGTTGTAAAAATTGAAAGCGGCAGCGCGGACGCGGCGGTAAAAATCAGAATACCGTCATGGATTGACAGAGCGGCAACCATAAAGATAACTGATGAAACTGCGATAAGCGTATCGGAAACAGGCTATTACACAATAGAAAGAGTATGGAACGAGGGCGATACAATTACTGTAACACTGCCAATGGGACTTCACACATATACGGCGCGTGATGACAATCACAAGACTGCGTTCATGTACGGACCTGTGGTGCTTGCAGGCGCGCTTGGAACGGAGAATTTCCCGACCGCAGACATTGTAAACGACCACACATCACTTGACAGCCAGACATCAATAACAGTGCCTGACATTGTGGTGGAGGATAAAAATCCCCAAACCTTTATAGCTCCTGTTGATTTAAGTACATTGACCTTTAAAATGACTTTGGGTACAAATGAAATA
>CAMCPC010000136.1 GCA_945876665.1 uncultured Oscillospiraceae bacterium | reverse complement strand
TATGATGCAAAGACAAGAAAACTAATGAAAATGTTTCCGTTTTTAAGCAAAGAGCAGATTATCAGGGGAAACATTAAGCAGAAAGCAACGGGGGATGTTTTAATAGATGACGGAGTTCATAATCTGATTGGCGGCAGTTATATAAAGTTCTTGTTTAATCAACCGAACAATGCGGAATTTAATGAAAAAGAATTTGATATTACAAGAGCTTTCTCTTGGAAGGAAATTTATGAAAGGATCAGTAATTTAGTTGCTTAATGTATGAGATTATGAATGATTTACAGGAATGTATTGAAGAATTGTTTGCGAGATGGAAGGATCAGCACAAAAAAGAAACTGAAAAAGCCTATAAAGAAACAGCTCCGAAAGACAAAAAAGGAAAGAATCCGGATTATAATAAATTCAAAGATAGCTTTTGTCCTGATGGATTATTGGACCAACTGAATGGAAATGTAAAGGTGCTGTTTATATGTAAAGAGTCAAATGTAAATGGCATAACATCAGATGGCACTTTTTGGTTAAGAGAAGTTGTAATGGCAAAAGAAAATGGCGACGTGTACCGAAAAGCCGAGTATTCAAACAAAAAAGAACAAAAAAGAGACAGAACGGCGCAGACGAAGTATTTTAATTGTCTCAATTCCATTGCTCAAAAATTACTTAATTGTACCAATGAAAAAAATGCCTTGAAAGAGTGTGCATATATGAATATAAATAAACGAGGAGGATATAGCACATGCAACCTCGAACAGCTAAAAGAATATGCAAAACAGTACGATGGTTTAATAAAAAAACAAGTTGAAATATTAAAACCGAAAAAAATTGTTTTGTTAAATGTTTCTTTAGACGTATTTGCAGACAAAACAAAGTCATATTTAAATAATTTGGAAATATATAAATATTCGCGACATCCAAGCCGATATAGAAATCTGTCGAAAAATGAAGGAGATCTTGAATAAATTCATCGTGGGCCGGTATGGTAAAAATAACTATCCTCACATCCACCAAACCAAAACAGCCGATTTTTGTCGGCTGTTTTTGCGTTTACAGTATAACGGGAGAGGTTTTAAAATCCATACCGCCTATACGTTTTTGTGGATTGGGACTGCAAAGCATGGCAATATCCGTTGCGCGTGTATCAAGGGCAAACTGCGGACTGTTTTCTTTAAAATCCGCTGCCTTTGTGATTATCGGCACAGAATTGTTTTTCTTTGCTTTTTTCAATACCTCCATACCCGTTTTATTCATGCCAAGCACGCGGATATATTCGGGCATGGGATTATAAATATCCTTTGTGAAGTCAAGCAGACAGGCAAGTATTATACGCCGTATTTTGCTCATTGTATAACGCTTGCTTTTGACCTTTTCGGTAAGTGCGGCAAAATTATCGGTTTCCATAGCCGCCTGAATAATTCTGTTTTCAAGTCCCTCTGTCATTTCACTTATATTTTTCAGACTTTCGGCACTTGCCATACGCAGCTTGGCGATAATCGCACTGTCAATATTTGAAAGAGAATAGGGAATAGAACCGCTAATATCGGACAAATTATACGGTATAAGCTGACTTACGTCTTCACCGTCAAAAATCATTTCACGGATTTTTGACGCGCTTGCGATATTGTCGGATATATCCGTGTCGTGGTGACCTGCCGAATTGCGCTGAATGGTAATCGGACAAATGGAGCTGTCTGACCTTGTAATTGCGCGGATATATTCTATTGCGAGAATGTTGTTGGGTTCGGATAATAGTTCGTTGCTTATAAGACCGTTATATGCTTTTGATAGTGCTGATGGATAACTCATGCCGTCAGTCATGTAGGCTTTGACCTTGTCAGAAACATCATTGCCTTCGTTCTCCATAAGCTGCGCGGCGCGCATAAGAGTATCAATGCTGCCGGACTCCGAGCCAAAAGCGACAGCATCAATAACGCCGAGAGAATTAAGAATATTAATTCCGCCCACGGCAAAGTTGGGCGCAGCATTAAGTGCATAGCATACAGGCAGTTCAAGAACAAGGTCTGCGCCGCCGATAATTGCGGCTTTAGCGCGCGACCATTTATCGGCAATCGCAACATCACCGCGCTGCACAAAGCTGCCGCTCATAACCGCGACAACGGCGTCAGACTGCTTTTTGACTTCATCAATCTGATATTTGTGTCCGTTATGGAAAATATTATATTCGGCTATAATCCCTGTTATCATCGAATCACCTCACAAATAGTATACACTATTTTAATAAAAAAGTATAGCAGAAAATTCGCATATTCAGAAGAACTTTGCAGAAAATATACATAAAAATTGTATAAGATATTTTTGAAAAATGCTTAAAACCTATTGACAAAGTAGGAAATATAAAGTAAAATATATTTGAACAGTTATTCAAATGTTCAAGCTTAAACGATACAGGAGATGATATTATGAATTCAGTATATATGGACAACAACGCGACAACTTCACTTAAAAAGGAAGTTCTTGACGCAATGCTTCCGTATTATACAAACATATACGGCAATGCCTCATCAAAGTTTTACAAAATTGGCAGAGATGCCGAACAGGCGCTTTATAAACTGCGTGAGAGCGTTGCAAAGAGCATCGGAGCAGCAAATGTAAATGAAATCTATTTCACCGGTTCGGGCTGTGAAGCTGACAACTGGGCAATCAAGGGTATTGCCTTTGCTAATCAGAATAAGGGAAATCACATTATAACAAGCAAGATTGAGCATCATGCAATACTCGGCACATGCGAATATCTTGAAAAGCATGGCTTTGAGGTGACGTACCTTGACGTTGATGAATACGGTTTTGTCAGCGCAGAGGCTGTTGAGGCGGCTATAACAGACAAAACGATACTTATTTCAATAATGACTGCGAACAACGAAATCGGAACTATCGAGCCGATTAAGGAGATTGCTGAGGTGGCAAAAAAGCATAAGGTAATATTCCATACGGACGCTGTACAGGCTATCGGTCATATGAAAATAAACGTTCAGGAGTTGGGCGTGGATATGCTTTCGCTTTCTGCGCACAAATTTCATGGCCCAAAGGGCGTGGGGATGCTGTATATAAGAAACGGCATACGCATTGACAATCTTATCCACGGCGGTGGACAGGAAAGAGGAAAGAGAGCTGCGACGGAAAATCTTGCGGGAATTGCGGGACTTGCAAAAGCGCTTGAAATTGCTGTGGCGGACCTTGATAAGAATATAGAACATATGAAGAAAATGCGCGACAGGCTTATTGAGGGCATAAGAAAGAATATACCTTACTGCCGTTTAAACGGACCTGAGGACGAGAGAAGATTATGCAATAATGTAAACTTCTCATTTCAGTATGTTGAGGGCGAATCAATCCTTATGATGCTTGATATGAAAGGGGTTGCAGCATCAAGCGGAAGCGCCTGCGCGTCAGGCTCGCTTGACCCGTCGCATGTGCTTATTGCAATAGGACTTCCGCATGAAATTGCGCATGGTTCGCTAAGACTGAGCGTAGGCGAGGACACAACAGAGGAAGAAGTTGATTATGTAATCGAGGTACTTCCGCCGATTATACAGAGATTAAGAGATATGTCACCGTTATATGAAGGTGTAGAGAAAGGAGATAATTAAATATGTACAGTGAAAAGGTAATGGACCATTTTGCAAATCCGAGAAATGTCGGAGAAATTGAAAATGCCAATGCGGTTGGTGAGGTCGGCAACGCAAAGTGTGGCGATATAATGAAGATATATATGGATATTCAGGATAACGTTATAAAGGACGTTAAGTTCAAGACGTTCGGCTGCGGGGCGGCGATTGCCACAAGCTCGATGGCAACGGAAATGGTAAAGGGCAAGACTGTTGACGAGGCACTATCACTTACAAACAAGGCGGTTATGGAGGCACTTGACGGACTTCCAACGGAAAAAATCCACTGCTCTGTTCTTGCAGAGGAGGCCATTCAGTCGGCAATAAACGACTATAAGCAGCGCAGAGGCGAAGCGACCGTGGAAAAAAACTGCGACGGCTGCTGCAGTAAATGTACGGAACATCATGTATAATAGAAAAAAGACTCAGAGGTTACAATCCCTCCGAGTCTTTTTTTCTATTTGTTGCATAATTCGTACAACGTGGTGTTGATACCTGGTCACAAAACTACTTATTGACACTATATTTTGTGTGTATTGAGGTAAAAGTGGCCATATTTTGGGTAACACATTTAAACAAATTCAACAATGTTTAGAAGAATTTCAAATAAATTATTGCAATAGGCTAATCTATGGTATATAATCAATAAGGCTAATGATTTAGTACCAGCTACTAATAATAATTGATAAAATGTCGCAATGACGGAAAGGAGCGCTCTTTATGACGAGAACTGTACTGAAAAAACAGCGTCATGAATTTTTACTCAGACAGATAAAA
>CAMCPC010000135.1 GCA_945876665.1 uncultured Oscillospiraceae bacterium | reverse complement strand
CGCAAGATATACATCGGGACGCAGCTCCTCACTTCTTATAAAGGTTTCCGTTATATCCTTGAGACCCTTCTCGGCAACCTCTTTAGAAAATACAATAAGCTTGGCATGTGAAAGGGAAAAGTTTTTGCTTTCAATCTGATTTGCCAATCCAATAGCAGAATATATATTAGGCGCTTCGACAACGATATTTCCAACTATCTCACTGCCTGCTTTTCCGCCCTCCTCCGAAGTTCCGCCGCTTATCTGTGTAGGGTTGGCGTATTGTATTGTAATCTTGTAATTATTATTTTCAGCGCTGTCTATACCGAGAGCTACAACATACGCTATTTCATTCGGCTCTTTTCCTACACATCCCGAAAGAGTAAATGATGTTATGACTATAATTATAGTCATAATTACTGCTTTAAATATCCTCACCTCTGTCATCCTTTCTCGTTTGTTCACCAAAATACCTTCTGGACACTATACCGAAAATTATCGGAAGTAAAAATGCTATGGGATACACAATAATATTTTCCCATTTTTCCATCCTTACCAAATCCAGAAGCGACACCGGTATTACCGATATTATTCCGCTTATCAGGACAACAGGGAAGATAAGCGGTCTGTAATGCTTAATATTAAAGGTAATCTGCCATACATAGCACAGCGCATAAACATAAACTGCGGAATATAAAAGCATCAGTATTGACCATACAAACTGAAACAACGCTTCAAATCTGCTGAAAAAACTGCTCAGATGTATTACCCTTGCAAGCTGAAACACAGGAATCATAAATTCCTTTGATGCAGGATAAGGATAAATCAGACAGTATGATAACAAAATAACTACTGCAATAGTCGCACTTATCAGTATTGCTTTTCTTCCGCTTTTTTTTGCTTCTGCCGCGTTTTCAGCATGCGGTAAAAATATATTCAAAAGCAGAATATCCGAAAATAACGAAACTGTATTAAATCCATCCACAAAAATTTTCTTATATCCGTTTCCGAATACAGGCATAATATTTTCTATCTTATAATACGGTATCAGCAAAAGCAGAAATGCCAAAAGCACAACTCCGGCTATCGGTATAAAAATGTAATTTATTTTTGCAATTGACTCTATTCCTATATATGCGCCGATTGCTATGGCAATTAGGAACACAACCGTTATATATTCCACCTTGAAATCCTGCAGAAGCACTATTTTTATCGTTTCGGGGAATATCCTTATTATCGATACATAATTTATAATCAGCGCTATAAATACAAGTATTCCTATAAATATTTTCAGTCCTTTTCCTCCTGACATTTCCGCAAGCTCAATAATATTCTTTTTACCTCTGTAAAGCTTTGACGTTATAAAAAATATCAAAAGCACAACTATCAAATTCCAGATTGCCTGTATCCATGCGCTGTTGCCGCTGTTGATTATAAATATTCTCGGAAAGGTCAGCAGCATTTTCGTTGATATTACATTTATAATCAGTGCGGTTATTTCTTTTCTTTGCAGCACGTTAAATTCAACTGCCTTTCTGCCCACAAATTCTTATGAAAATATCCGACGCCCCATAGTGGGCTGATAAGGCGTTAAACGAAAACTTTTTGTTTCACGTGAAACATTTAATACTTCTTTTTATTTTTCCAGCTGCGGCTTATTTTTGGTTCTTCATTATCATTCTTTGTGTAAAGAAATCCCGGACGTTTCTCCCTGCGCCATATCGGATTTACAAAAACAGAATTTATCATACTTCTGCTTTTTATCTTCGGAGTAGGCTCAAGCACAGGTACACCAAAGCTTTTTTGTGCGCCGAGCGCAAGAGAGTATATAAAAATTCCGATTGCTATTCCGTAAAAACCCATAAGCGATGCAAGCGCAATAAACATAAGTCTCAAAATTCTAAGGCTCCAGCTTAAAGAATAGTCAGCCGTTGCAAAGGAACCTATACCTGTTATAGCTATGACAATTATCATAATCGGACTTACAATCTTTGCGCTTACTGCCGCTTGTCCGAGAATAAGACCACCGACAATTCCGAGAGTTGAACCGATAGGTCCGGGCATTCTCAGTCCCGCTTCACGTATCATTTCAAAGGACAAGTCCATAAGCAAAAGCTCAAGTATACTCGGAAACGGAACATTTTCACGCGCCGCGCTTATTGAATACAACAGATACGTCGGAATTATTTCCTGATGAAAAAGAGTGATTGCAAGATACAGACCGGGGAGGAGTACCGAAAAAATTATAGCAATCATTCTGATTATCCTTACCATATTTGCATACGGTATCCTTAAGTAATCGTCCGAAACGGCATGAGTCAGCTCAAATATATTAGTCGGCATAATCAAAACATGCGGACTGCCGTTTAAAATTAATGCAACACGTCCCTCCGTCAATGCTCTTGCAACTCTGTCGGGACGCTCAGTTTCAAGAAAATGTGTCGTCAAAGAAAAGGTTTCTTCCTCCATCATCATGGAAATCTCCTCAATGGAAATGACATAATCCATATTTATTCCGTTAAGTCTTCTACGCACCTCATTTACAAGGTCAGGATTTGCAATATCGGAAATATAAAGCATAACTCCTCTTGTTTTGCTTTTTTTACCTATTTTAATACCCTCCGCAATCAGCTTTTCACTTTTTATAATTTTGCGGACAAGCGCAGTATTATTACGCAGCATTTCCGCAAATGCCTCCTGCGGACCATAAATTGACTGTTCATTTTCGGGCTTGTCAATACTTCTATGTCCCCATTCACGCACATCAACTACAAATCCCTTTGAAAATCCGTCCACAAACACCACGCATGAGCCAAAATTGATTTCCTCAAATACAGTATCCATGCTTTCTGTGGTGTTTGCCTGTGAATGAGCAATAAATTTATCTATAATTTCACTTTCATACTTATATAATTCATCATCAGAAATGTATGGTATTTCAAGCAGTGTTTTTATAACCGCTAAATCCACCATATCTGTATTTACCATTCCGTCTATAAATACAATAAAAGCCCTGCGCCCCTCTTTCATCGTTATTTCACGTATCACAATATCATTATTTATCGGATAAGTAAATCTATCTTTTACATATGAAAGATTTTCTTCTATATTCTTAAAAACCTTGTCATTTTCAGTAGTTTCAATCTTTTCTTCACGCACGTCATATTCTGTATTGTCTTGCTGACTGTTCAGATAAAAGTCATCCCCCTGTTCCTTTGGAGTGAACAGAAGGTAATCCTTTACTTTATTAAATAACCTGTTCATATTAT
This sequence comes from uncultured Oscillospiraceae bacterium, assembly GCA_945876665.1. Classification (GTDB taxonomy): domain Bacteria; phylum Bacillota; class Clostridia; order UBA1381; family UBA1381; genus Hominilimicola. The sequence goes on along the minus strand of CAMCPC010000135.1, from coordinate 1,174 downwards.
CCTCCCATTTTGTATGATATATATATTATGGTAATTAAATTCTGAATTATACATTTTTTGTTTCACGTGAAACAAAAACATTACATTATTGTTAAATTTTCAAAATGTTTCACATGAAACATTTACAAATAAAAGTTTTATGGTATAATTATATAGGTAAATATTTTAAAAAGCGGAGATTAACATGACAAAAATAATTGCAATAACAAATCAGAAGGGCGGAGTCGGCAAAACAACCACCTCTGTCAATTTATCGTCCTGTCTTGCCTGTGAGGGTAAAAGAACTCTACTTATAGATTGTGACCCGCAGAGCAATTCAACAAGCGGTCTCGGAATTGAAAAGGACGATTATTCTTTATCTATATATGACTGTCTGGTGGACAACTCCAAAACAAAGGATGCTGTCATTAAAACAAAATACAATAATTTATATGTAATTCCGTCTTCATCAGATATGAGTGCGGCAGAAATTGAGCTTGCATATGAGGACAAGCGTGAATTTTTTCTGAAAAATGCCATTGACGATATAAAAGACAACTTTGATTTTATCATAATAGATTCGCCGCCCGCGCTTGGAATGATTACAATAAATATTCTTACGGCATCGGATTCCGTACTGATTCCGATACAGTGTGAATACTATGCGCTTGAAGGATTAAGTCAGCTCATAACTACAATCAAGACAATAAAAAAGAAGCTGAATCCTCAGATTGAAATAGAGGGAGTTCTCGGAACTATGTACGACGGACGTACAAACCTTTCTATACAGGTTCTTGACGAGGTAAAAAAATATTTTCCGGATAAAGTCTATAAGACAATTATTCCGAGAAATGTCAGACTTAGTGAATCACCGTCCTTCGGTGAGCCGATAATCAACTACGACAGAACCTCAAAGGGTGCCGACGCATATATGGCGCTGGCAAAGGAAGTTATAAAAAACAATAAATAATTACTTATTATAATGTAAGGAGTGAGCATATGCCTAAAAAGGGATTAGGTAAAGGTCTTGGCTCTCTTTTCAGCGAAACTGACATAGAAGAAGTAACTTCTGATATAAAACCGTCAAAAGAAGGGGATATTACAAATATCCGCATGTCACTGATTGAGCCAAACAAAAAACAGCCGCGCCGTCATTTCGATGAAGATAAAATCAACGCGCTTGCCGAGTCCATAA
>CAMCPC010000134.1 GCA_945876665.1 uncultured Oscillospiraceae bacterium | reverse complement strand
TCGCTTGTACAGCTTATTCCGCGCCTTTATGACGTTACAAAGGGCGAAGTGCTTGTTGACGGAATTAATGTTAAGGAGTACAGCTTAAAGCATCTGCGTGACGGCGTGGGTATGGTTTTGCAGAAGAACGTGCTTTTCAGCGGTTCTATAGAGGATAATCTGCGCTGGGGTGACGAAAACGCGTCAATCGAAGAAATCCGCGCGGCTGCTGAGGCGGCGCAGGCGGACGGCTTTGTAACAAGCTTTTCTGACGGCTATGATATGGAGCTTGGACAGGGCGGCGTAAACGTGTCGGGCGGTCAGAAGCAAAGACTATGTATTGCGCGCGCGCTTTTAAAGAAGCCTAAAATACTTATTCTTGACGACAGCACAAGCGCCGTTGACACGGCGACAGAGGCGAAAATAAGACAGTCCTTTGCCACAAGTTTGAAGGACTCCACAAAGATAATAATTGCGCAGAGAATTTCGTCTGTAATTGATGCTGATAAGATAGTCGTCCTTGAGGACGGCAAAATCGCAGGTATAGGAAATCACAGTGAGCTTATGAAGAATTGTGAGGAATACCGCGATATTTACTATTCACAGATGGACAAAGAAAAGGAGGCGATGTGATATGCCTCCAATGGGACCACCGGGAAACCGAAATGAGAAGCGGTACGGAAAAAAGCAGAAGCCGAAGAACACAAAGGCTACGATAAAACGACTTTTTGCCTATCTTCGGAGTGAAAAATATAAAATTGCGACTGCTATTTTCTGCGTTATACTAAGCTCCGCTTCAACGCTGTGCGGTTCGTATCTTTTAAGACCTATAATAAACGGTCTTACGGACACGGCAAAAACAGCAGAACAGAAAATTGCTGATTTACTTGTAGGGCTGCTTGTAATGGCAGGTGTATACTTTATCGGCGTTGCGGCAACATACATTCAGGCGCGTATTATGATAGGCGTGTCGCAGGGTACGCTCAGGCATATTAGAGAGGATTTGTTTAAAAAGCTCCAGAAGCTGCCCGTAAGATACTTCGACCAGAATCCTACAGGCGATATAATGAGCCGTTTTACCAACGACGTTGATATAATCGGTGAAATGCTTAACTCAACGCTTGTACAGATTTTCTCGGGTACAATAACACTTGCGGGAACGCTTGCGCTGATGATTTATACTAACTGGGTGCTTGCGCTTGTGACGATTGTATTTTCACCTGTTATTGCAAAGGTGGGAGCGACAATTGCAAGTAAATCACGTAAGTATTTCAGCTCACAGCAATCTGCGCTGGGTAAGGTAAACGGATATATTGAGGAAACTGTAACAGGTCAGAAGGTCGTTAAGGTATTCAACCATGAGGATAAGGCTGTTGAGGAATTTTCACGGCTTAATTCAGACCTGAAAAACGTGCAGGTCAAGGCGCAGTTTATCGGCGGAATTATGGGACCTTGTATGAACGCGCTTGGACAGGTCAACTATACGCTTACAGCGTGTGTCGGCTCTGTAATCGCGTTTATGTCACGCTGGGGCGGCGGAGTGCCGTTTGCTAATCTTGACATCGGCGGACTTACTGTTTTTGTAAACTTTTCAAGACAGTTTTCACGTCCGATAAATGAGCTTTCGCAGCAGCTTACAAATATCATGTCCGCTCTTGCAGGCGCGGAGCGTGTGTTTGAGGTTATGGATCAGGAGAGAGAAAAGGACGAGGGCAAAAAGCTCAATCTTGAACACATTCACGGCGACGTTGTTGTTGACAATGTAACCTTTGGCTATAATCCCGACAAGACCATTCTTAAAAATGTTTCAATATATGCTCATCCGGGTCAGAAAATCGCGCTTGTCGGCTCAACCGGAGCGGGAAAAACCACGATTACAAATCTTATTACGAGATTTTACGATATAAACGAGGGCAAAATCACAATTGACGGCATTGACATAAAGGATATAAGCCTTGAATGTCTGCGTGAAAACATAGCGATGGTTTTGCAGGATACACATCTGTTTACGGGTACTATTATGGAAAATATCCGTTACGGCAGACTTGACGCGACAGATGCCGAGGTGCGTATGGCAGCGCAGACCTCCTGCGCGCATATGTTCATCAAGAACATGACGGACGGATATGACACCATGCTCAAGGGTGACGGCGCAAACCTTTCGCAGGGACAGCGCCAGCTTATAAATATTGCAAGAGCCGCACTTTCAAAGGCTCCTATACTTATACTTGATGAAGCTACAAGCTCAGTCGACACAAGGACTGAAAAACATATAAATGAGGGTATGGACGCCCTTATGGAAAACAGAACAACCTTTGTAATCGCGCACCGATTGTCTACAATCCGCAATGCGGATGCCATTATGGTGCTTGAGAACGGCGAGATTATCGAGCGCGGCAGCCATGAGGAGCTGCTCAGTGCAAAGGGCAGATATTACGAATTATATACAGGACTTAAAGAGCTTGATTAATTTATGCCTGTGGCATAGAAGGGATGGTTATAGATATGAAGGTATACCAGTTGATATATACCTCTGTACAGCACAGCCTGTCCGATCCGGAGCTGGGACTTGTGAATCAGTCGGGACTGCGCGTATTTTCCTGTACGCAGGGACTTACAAAGCGCAATATTGACGAGATTATAAGATTTGCAACATACCGTCTTCCGAAGAATAATGAAATTGAGTACAGCCCAAAGCCGTGTGACCCGTCGGTTCCGGAGCTGTTCCCGAAGATTTTCAGAACATTCTCTCTTTCGGACGGCAGATACGTTGCAATGCAGATTTCATATGCCGGCTGTGACTTTGATGGTCAGCCGGGGAATGTGTTTGCTCATGCGTTTGTGTTTGACGATGTGGATGATGACTTTATTCCGGAAAGGTATCTTGGTCATCCCATGTACCGCACTCACCTTACGGAAAAGGATTTAAACGGTCAGATTGTTCATTATTTAAAGCCGCTTGATTCCATTGAGCCGACAGAGGGACTTGAAAACAAGGTTATCGAATTTATTGAGTCACATAAGCATGAGCTGACGTATGTTCTTGACAGAGCCATGCGTGTGCTTACGTCAGACGATATTAAAAATATATGTATCGCTTCAAATGACAGCGAGCTTACACAGATGTATCTGCTGTCGCTTAAGTGGCTGCTTCCGCGCGATGCGGCGGAGCATACGGGCATATCCACGTATAATGTATATCTGCCGTCCGATAAGCAGAAGCAGATTGTTTTCCACGGCACAGTAAAGGGCAGAAACAATATAACCATGCAGGCGGTTGAAGCGCGCAAGAACTGTATTTATATTGATATTGAGAATACGAAGTTTGACCACAGCGCAATGTCCATGCTGTTTCGTTTCAGCGTGCAGGAGCTTCGTGAGATTTACGCAAAGTATAAATTCACGTCAGCCTCACAGCTTCTTGACTGGGAGTCAACATGGGAAAACACCTCAAAGACAGGTATTGCGGGCAAGCTTATAAGATTGAAAAAGTCGGCGGGAAATCACGCGTTTAAAACACGCGTGCTGGAAATTTATCCTGCAATAAATGATTTGAATATGGCAAATGTCAGATTTGAACTGTCAAAGATAATGTTCGATAATCTGGATTTGTTTGAAAATGAAAAGAAAAAAGTAACGGAAATATATATGGGTCAGTGCCTTGAAAAGATATGCTCGGGTGAAAGCATTGATATGAGCAATCCGTTTACAGATGATGAAACGGCAAAGGAGCAGGCAGAGGCGATATGCGCCAATCTGACGCGGTATATGGATACTATCCGCGCTAATTTCGATGAAATAACGGATAAGAATAAAATGGCGCTTCTTACATTTTTCGCAAACGTGAAGCATGCGGCGGAAAAGGACACATGGAAGGAGCTGTTTGACAACAGGGAAAACCTTAAGCTGTTCGTGCTTATGGCATCGCAGATTATCATAACAGGCAGCGGTCTTAACGCATTCACGCCTGTGGAGGGCTGGCAAAACAGCGACCTTGCCGAGATGGTGGCATATTTTGACGCGTCCACAAGGGATCCTTTCCTGAAAAAGAGTTGTATAAAGTTTATTTATAACAATAAGGACGAGGATTGGGAGAAATACGGCGTATCCATGACTAAGCACACCAAGACAAAGGGACAGCAGGAACAGGATATCCAGAAAATCCGCCGTATGCTGTCAAAGGTCGGCTATATACCATATCAGCGCGGCACCTATGCGGGCATTAAAAGTGAAGTCACTGATGATATACGCAATAATAATTCACCGCTTTTAATCTCCAGACTGCTTCATGCGGTATACCGCTGGCAGGGCACTTACGGAAATCAGATTGAGGCAGAAAAGAATGCCAAAATTGTGCGTGAGCTGCTTTTGGAAATGAGAAAAACTCAGACCTCATGCTATAATTTTATGATTCCGAAGCTGGCGCTTGAGATTATAGAATCGCCCGGAC
>CAMCPC010000133.1 GCA_945876665.1 uncultured Oscillospiraceae bacterium | reverse complement strand
TCATACATATATATTGTCATTTCGTTTGTGTTTGCAATTCCGTATGCAGACGCACCTATTTCGGGGAAACCCTCGTAATAGGTCTGGTCATGCGCAATAGTGTCATAGTGGCGCATATCCTGTGCAGGAGCGTCAGGCGGCACTATCCACGCTGTAAGCCTTGCGCTGTCCGTGCAAAGTCCGTCAGCATAAATCGAAGTCGGATACTTTTGCCAGAAATCACGCATACATACTGCAACACCGCTGTTTTCATCGGCTATATACATAAGTCCCTTTGAGCGCTTACCCCAGTTCGCCTTGATAAACGTACATTCCTCATGTCCCGTGCGTTTTTTTACTTCATAGCTGTCGGGGGAAATCTGCTGTAAACGGTAGCTGTCCCACTTGGTTATGTTGTCAATTTCCTCACGCGTAACAGAGTTTCCGTTTCTTAAATCCACAAGCTCCGAAATATCTATCTTCTCGCCCGCAAGCTGCTTTGAGTGTACCGGCTGTATGCCGATTGACGGACCTAATCTCGGACGCCATGTATTCAAAATCTGCATTGCCTCGTGCATTACGCCGTAATCGCCTGTGATTTTGATACGGCGGTTATAAAGCTCGCCCTTCATATTGCGCGTAAGCTCAATGCCCACACCCTTGATGAAGTCGACCGCCTCGTTGCCGTCATATAAAAATGTATGCGTAACCTTTACGGATTGTTCCTCATAGTACAGGGTAAATCTGATTATGTACTGCAAAAAGGTGTTACCCCCGGTACTCTTGTGCGTACCTGTAATTTTGACTGTGGTTTTGAGCGCGCCGTTTTCCTCTATGCTGACCTCGCCGATTTCGCCGTAATACGGCACAGCTTTCGTCACTTCAATATCATTTTCTGTGTTTCTCAGTTCCTTTATAACCTTTAATGACGCGTTGGCATAAGGCGTTTTCATAATCGTTCTGCCCGATTTCGGGAATACCGCTGTGAATATGCCGTTATTTACTTTGATTTCGCTGTCCGTTTCGATTATTTTGTTACCGTCCGCACTTTTGCCCTTGCCGACTGAAATTTCCGTTTCACCGCCGCCAAGCTTTGCCGTGTGTGACGTCCACTTAACACTTCCGTCCTCCCAGAACGCTATCGGATTTGTGTCTACGGCAGTTTCGGGGTTTAATGAAAAATCAGTGTCTGTATGTACCTCACCCTTTTTCCATGGTACACCAAATGTAACATATCCGCCCTGTGCGCGGTTTTCAAGCCAATGTAATTTTACGCTTTTCATTGCTTTTTCTCCTTAAATCCTTGCCACACCTGTGTCACGCGCAGCCTTTGCAACAGCTTTTGCAACATTCTCTGCAACTCGCTTATCAAATGGATCAGGAATGATATATTCATCATTAAGTTCATCGCCGCTGATTATATCTGCAATTGCCTCTGCCGCCGCAATCTTCATTGCATCATTAATGTCACTTGCGCGAACATCAAGAGCACCGCGGAATATTCCCGGAAACGCAAGCACGTTATTAATCTGATTCGGGAAGTCGCTTCTACCCGTGCCGATAACGCGTACTCCTGCCTTTTTTGCAACGTCCGGCATAATCTCAGGCACAGGGTTTGCCATTGCAAATACAATAGCGTCCTTAGCCATTTTGGAAGCCATTTCCTCTGTGAGTATACCTGCTGAGGATACACCGATAAACAAGTCCGCATCCACTATTGCCTCATCAAGCTTAACGTCAAGATTATCCGGATTTGTTATCTCGGCAACCTTTGCCTTTTCGCTGTTCATCTTCGGATTTCCTCTGTACAGCGAACCGTTTCTGTCGCACATTATAACATTTTTAAGACCTCTTGAAACGAGAAGTCTTGTTATCGCTATACCTGCCGCGCCGGCACCGCTTACAACAGCCTTTATATCCGTAATATCCTTGCCGACAATCTTCAGAGCGTTAAGAAGCGCCGCAAGCACAACAACCGCCGTACCGTGCTGATCATCATGGAATACGGGAATATCGCACTCCTCCTTTAAGCGTCTTTCAATTTCAATACATCTCGGTGCTGAAATATCCTCAAGATTTATTCCGCCGAACGAACCTGCGATAAGCTTTACACAGTTTACGATTTCATCAACATCCTTTGAACGTACACACAGCGGAAAAGCGTCAACATCGGCAAACGTCTTAAAGAGCGCACACTTTCCCTCCATTACCGGCATACCCGCCTCTGGGCCTATATCGCCCAATCCCAGAACAGCCGTACCGTCAGTTATTACCGCAACAAGATTGGAGCGGCGTGTATACTTATACGATAAATCAACATCCTTTGATATTTCAAGGCACGGCTCGGCAACTCCGGGTGTATATGCCACAGACAGCTCATCCCTGTTCGTAACCTGTGCTCTTGATATTACCTCAATTTTTCCGTTCCATTCCTCATGCTGTTTTAATGCAAATTCTTTTTTATCCATTGTTCTTTCTCCTTTTCAACTTAGACAATTATAATTATTTTATCATATTTTTACCTTTTATTCAATATCTTTATTATACTTTGTCCTTCGTTTTTTATTTTTTCTGCACAATGAACAATTATATGTTACATTTTTAACAAAAATATGCACAAGAAATTTCATTTAACCCCTTTTCTTTTTGTAAAAAATATTGTATAATATATATGGAATGATATGAGAAGATTAACATTATATAAATTTTTAATTTTGAGAGGAGGACTTTACTTATGATTACTATTTCCGGAAAGACTGTATGTGCGGGAGTTGCATTCGGTCCCGTGTTTGTTTTCAGCCGTGAGGAAAGTACAATAAAGCGCCGCCACATTGAAAGCAGCGAAGAAGAAATAGCTCGCTTTGAAAAGGCACGTGAAAAAGCAATCGAGGAGCTCGGCATGCTGTACGACAAGGCTATAGCGGAGGTCGGCGAAGCCAATGCGATGATTTTTCAGATACATCAGATGATGCTGGAGGATTTAGATTATATTGAGTCTATCAAAAACATAATCACAGATCAGCTTATCAACGCCGAAACAGCCGTTGGTCAGACCTGCGACAATTTTGTGCAGATGTTCCGCGCTATGGACGACGCATATATGCGTGAAAGGAGCGCCGACGTAAAGGACGTTTCCGAAAGGCTTATAAAGATACTTTCGGGCAAGGACAAGGGCGGGATTGTTTCCGACGAGCCTGTTATTATCGTGGCTGACGACCTTGCTCCCAGTGAAACGGTGCAGTTTGACAAGGAAAAAATCCTTGCCTTCGTAACGGAGGGCGGCTCCACAAGCTCGCACACATCAATACTTGCAAGAATGATGAACATCCCTGCCATAATAGGCGCAAAGGGCGCGCTTGACAATGATTTTAACGGCAAGCAAGCGATTATCGACGGCTTTACGGGCACAATGTATATTGACCCCGACGAAGAAACGATTACAAAAATGACCGCAAAGAAAAAAGAGGTTGAGGAGCAGAACAAGCTTTTGCAGCAGCTTAAGGGCAAGGAAAGCGTTACAAAGGACGGACATCATATTGAGCTTTGCGCAAATATAGGCAACGTACTTGATATAGGCAGTGTTCTGAAAAACGATGCCGAGGGTATCGGACTTTTCAGAAGTGAGTTTCTGTATCTTGAAAGCAATGATTATCCTTCCGAGGATGTACAATTCGGCGCATACAAAGAGGTACTCTCAAAAATGATAAACAAGCGTGTTATCATAAGAACTCTTGATATAGGCGCTGACAAGCAGGTTGATTATTTCAACATGCCCAAGGAGGAAAACCCCGCAATGGGCATACGCGCAATAAGAATTTGTCTGCAAAGACCTGATGTGTTCAAAACACAGCTGCGCGCGCTTTACCGCGCTTCCGTATTCGGCAAGCTGGCTATCATGTTCCCCATGATTGCGTCCGAATGGGAGGTTTTAAAGGTACTTGAAATCATTGACGAGGTCAAGGCGGAGCTTGACAGCGAGGGCATTGCCTACTCAAAGAATATTGAGCTTGGCTGCATGATTGAAACACCTGCCGCCGCTGTTACAAGTGATATTTTGTCAAAGCATCTTGATTTCTTCTCAATCGGTACAAACGACCTGACGCAGTACACTCTTGCGGCGGACAGACAAAACCCTGACATCGGCGAATTCTGCGACACGCACCATGTTGCAATTTTACGTCTAATCAATATGGTTGTGCAGAACGCGCACAAGAACGGCACATGGGTTGGAATATGCGGCGAATTGGGAGCTGATTTGGAGCTTACGGAAACGTTCCTTGCAATAGGCGTTGACGAGCTTTCGGTTACACCGAGCGCAATACTGCCAATCAGAAAGAAGGTAATTGAAACAGATGTTTCAGAAATAAAAGATAAGGTTCTGAGTAAATATCTGATGTGATGCTGTATTAGCAGCATCACATCAAAAAAAACTCCCGATTGGGAGTTTTTTTGATGTCTATTTACTTATTAATACAT
>CAMCPC010000132.1 GCA_945876665.1 uncultured Oscillospiraceae bacterium | reverse complement strand
GAAACGGCAAGCGACAGCGCCATAAGATATACCTTTACATACGCGCCGTTTGCCTGCGGCATATGATTATCTATAAAATCCGCCGAAACGGGTATAAAATCAATATTACAGTTAAATTTTGGCATAATTAATATTCTCCGTACTAAAAAATTTGTTACACATTTTATTATATATCACTTTCATATAAAATGCAAAGAATTTATAAAAAAATTATATAACAAAAATATTGACACCATATATGACACCATGATATAATATATAAAAGAGGTGTAGAGATGAGCAAGTGGGAAAAACTAATACAGGAGATATTAAAAGTAAATAAGGACTTACGATTTGAAGATTTAGCCAAGGCTCTTATAAAAATGGGATATACGCAGTATCAGCCAAATGGAGGAAGTAGCCACTATACATTCAGAAAAAAAGGATGTATGCCTGTTACACTTCCTAAACATAAACCAATGAATAAAGCATATATTGAATTGGTCAAAGAAGCAGTACAGAAATATCTGAATGAGGAGGATTGATTTTTTATGAAAGATTTGAATTATTATATGGGACTTGATTATAAAATAGAAATTATTCCTGATAATGAGGAAGGCGGTTATGCTTTGCGTTGTCCGGAACTGCCGGGCTGTGTTACCTGTGCGGAAAATATTCAGGAAGGAATTAAAATGCTTGAGGATGCGAAAAAATGTTGGTTTACCGCTTGTCTTGAAGATGGAATTGAAATACCAGAGCCAAAAAATACTGAGGAATACAGCGGACAATTTAAGCTGAGAATGCCGAAATCACTTCACAGGGAATTGGCGGAGCGTTCAAAAAAAGAGGGAATAAGCATGAATCAGTATTGTGTTTATTTGCTTAGCCATAATATTTAGTATTATAAAAAACGCATCATGCAGGTGATGCGTTTTTTGCTGAAAAAAATTTCAAAAAAATACCGCATCTGCCCTTGACATTGCGGAGTATTTGTGATAATATAATAAACTGTATCTTAGACTTAAAATCGGGGTACTATCCTCTTAATTTCACATTATCATTGTATGTATTATAGCATGGATATATACAAAATGCAACCCCAAAATTTTTGGGAGAGAAATTTAAGGATAAAAGGTAAACATTTAATTACTTATTATAATGATGAGGTGATTTAACAAAATGGTGCATGAAGTAGAAGCAGGAAAAAATGTACGTCTGAGCTATTCCAAAATCAAAGAGGTTCTGGAAATGCCCAACCTTATAGAGGTACAGAAAAACTCCTACAAATGGTTCCTTGAGGAGGGTCTTAAGGAAGTATTCCATGACATTTCCCCTATAACAGACCATGCGGGAAAGCTTGTGCTGGAATTCTTTGATTACAGACTTGACTACAATTCAAAGTACACCGTTGAGGAATGTAAGGAAAGAGACGCGAAGTACGCGGCTCCTCTTAAGGTAAGCGTAAGACTTATCAACACCGAAACGGGCGAAATTAAGGAACAGGAAATATTTATGGGTGATTTCCCTCTTATGACAGAGCAGGGAACATTCATTATAAACGGCGCTGAGCGTGTTATCGTCAGTCAGCTTGTCCGTTCACCGGGTATTTATTACGAATTTGAGCGTGATAAGACAGGTAAGCCGCTTTATAAGTCAACGGTTATTCCGTACAGAGGCGCGTGGCTTGAATACGAAACCGATTCAAACGATGTATTCTCTGTAAGAATAGACAGAACGAGAAAGCTTCCCGTAACGGTTCTTTTAAGAGCAATGGGACTTGGTTCAAACGCTGAAATACTTGATATGTTCGGCGAGGATATAAGACTTCTTGCAACATTTGAAAAGGATACCACGGAGTCAAGAGAAGAGGGACTTCTTGAAATATACAAGCGTCTTCGTCCGGGCGAGCCTCTTAACGTTGAAAACGCAGAGTCGCTTATAATGAATATGTTCTTCGACCCAAGACGTTATGACCTTGCAAAGGTCGGAAGATATAAGTTCAACAAAAAGCTTGCGCTTGCTGCAAGAATAAAGGGCAAAACACTTGCAGAGGCGGCAGTTGACCCGAGAACAGGCGAGATTATCGCGGACGAGGGTGCGGCGCTTTCAGCAGAGCTTGCAATGAAGATTGAAAGATCCGGCTTGAATCAGGTTGAGCTGCTTGTCGAGGGCAAGAAGGTAAGAGTATTCTCAAACAACATGGTATACCTTGATGAATATATCGACTTTGAGATTGAGAACTTCCCTGTTGACAAGGTAAGAAGAACGGTTATTGAAGAAATCGTCGCTTCCTGCGAAACAGAGGACGAGCTGAGAGAGCAGATCTGGGCAAGAGTTGACGAGCTTGCGCCAAAGCATATCATTATTGACGATATGTTCGCATCTGTAAACTACTGCTTAAACCTTGCAAACGGTATCGGAAGCGTGGACGACATCGACCACCTTGGAAACAGACGTGTACGCTGCGTGGGCGAGCTTTTGCAGAATCAGTTCAGAATCGGTCTTTCACGTATGGAAAGAACAGTACGCGAAAGAATGTCCACACAGGAGCTTGAAATAATAACACCTACATCATTAATTAATATAAGACCTATAATAGCTACAATAAATGAATTCTTCGGTTCATCACAGCTGTCACAGTTCATGGACCAGCCGAACCCATTGGCGGAGCTTCGTCATAAGAGAAGAATTTCAGCACTTGGTCCGGGCGGTCTTTCAAGAGAAAGAGCCGGATTTGAAGTCCGTGACGTTCACTATTCTCACTACGGAAGAATGTGTCCTATCGAAACTCCTGAAGGTCCTAACATCGGTCTTATCACATCACTTGCAACATTTGCGAGAATTGACCAGTACGGATTTATTGAAGCGCCGTACAGAAAGGTTGATAAGGAAACAGGCTGTGTAACTGATGAAATAGTTTACATGACAGCCGATACAGAGGACGAATATATCGTCGCACAGGCTAACGAGCCTCTTGACGAAAACGGCCGATTCCTTGATAAGAAGGTATCTGCGCGTTTCCGTGATGAGATACTTGAAGTACCCGGCGACAGAATTGATTACATGGACGTATCACCGAGACAGCTTGTATCGGTTGTTACGGCATGTATCCCGTTCCTTGAAAACGATGACGCTAACCGCGCGCTTATGGGTTCAAACATGCAGTGTCAGGCAGTGCCGCTGCTTACAACAGATTCACCGATTGTAGGTACAGGTATTGAGCATAAGATTGCAAAGGATTCCGGCAGTGCCGTTCTTGCAAAGGAAGACGGTGTAGTAGAAAAGGTTTCCGCAGACCAGATTGTAATTAAGGGCGACAGCGGTATTAAGCATACGCATAAGCTTATAAAGTTTGCGCGTTCAAACCAGAGCTGCTGTATCAACCAGAAGCCTATCGTAGCCGAGGGCGAAAGAGTAAAGAGAAACGATATAATCGCAGACGGACCTGCTATGGATAACGGCGAGCTGGCACTTGGTAAGAATATTCTTATCGGATTTATGACCTGGGAAGGTTATAACTACGAGGACGCCGTTCTTATCAGTGAGGAGCTTGTAAAGAATGACGTATTCACATCAATCCACATGGAGGAATATGAATGTGAAGCGCGTGATACAAAGCTTGGTCCTGAGGAAATAACAAGAGATATTCCGAATGTTTCAGAGGATTCTCTAAAAGACCTTGACGAACAGGGTATCATCAGAGTCGGCGCGGAGGTTCACGCGGGCGACATACTTGTGGGTAAGGTTACACCTAAGGGTGAAACCGAGCTTACAGCCGAGGAAAGACTGCTTCGTGCAATCTTCGGCGAAAAGGCAAGAGAAGTAAGAGATACATCACTTCGTGTTCCGCACGGTGAACAGGGTATCATTATTGATGTAAATAAATTCACAAGAGAAAACGGCGACGAGCTTTCACCGGGTGTAAATGAGGTTGTACGCTGTATTATCGCGCAGAAGAGAAAGATTTCTGTCGGCGATAAGATGGCGGGACGTCACGGTAACAAGGGTGTCGTTTCAAGAGTATTGCCGCAGGAGGATATGCCGTTCCTTGAGGACGGTACACCGCTGCAGATTGTGCTTAACCCTCTGGGCGTGCCTTCTCGTATGAATATCGGACAGGTACTTGAAATGCACCTTGGCTATGCGTACAGATGCCTGAGTCTTAAGACAAGACAGGAGCTTGAAAACACTATTATAGATGATAACTTCAAGCAGAATATACTGAGCGCAAAGGATAAGGCAAGAGAAGGCAGATTTATAAAGCTTGCAACTCCTGTATTTGACGGCGCACAGGACGAGGATTTGAAGATGGCATTCAAGGAGGCAGGCTTAAGACCTGACTTCAAGTCAGTCGTATATGACGGACGTACAGGTGAAAAGTTTGACAACCCTGTTACGGTCGGTGTCATGTATTACCTGAAGCTGCATCACCTTGTTGACGATAAGATTCATGCCCGTTCAACAGGTCCGTACTCACTTGTTACGCAGCAGCCTTTGGGCGGTAAAGCCCAGTTCGGCGGACAGCGTTTCGGTGAAATGGA
>CAMCPC010000131.1 GCA_945876665.1 uncultured Oscillospiraceae bacterium | reverse complement strand
CCGCCCCCGCGCGCAGACTCGGCATACATCCGACTTGACTACCAGCTCCCCCACAAAGACCGCTTGTCATAGTACACCCCCGCCCGAAAACAAGCACACGCTTATATCCGCAGTGTTTTATATGTGTCACCACTTCATCAACAATGCTTATAACCGGCAAAGGAAATCGGCTGCAGGCTCTATCCCATACAATATGCTCCGTATTGGCGGTAACAGCTGCGATTTCAGTGCTTGCGCTTTTCAGAGCGTCCAGACTTTCTATAAGCAAATCACAGATTTTATCATAGTCACCCTTTGAAAACGCTTCTATATGTTCAGTCATATCTACACTGTCAATCACAATCTTGGGATATACGTCCTGTCCCCTTTCCCTCCGGCATAAATTAATCAGACCAAGATAATAATCCACCGTTGAAGCCGGTCCGATACCGCCTACCAATCCTATTTTTTTCATATATGACTCCTTTATTTCACACAGGCTTTGTCTTACAGCTTTTTATAACAGTGCTGTACATTGCGTATTCCGTATAAAAACCATATGTAAAAATACCACAGCACCAGACTCCATATCGGATATTCAATATGCAGCAGCTTCATCGCAATTGCTGTAATTATAGCGCATAATGAGAAAATATTAGCTATATTCCACTTAGTATTTCTGTCGGATATGATGTTTATAACAGTTGAAGCTATAAACGAAAAATCCATAATTGGTATAAGTACACCGACAATACCATACCATTTCAGAGCCATCCCCTCATAAAATACACCTGCTATTACCAGCGTAGCCGCAATAAACACAACAAAGTCTAAAATAAAAGTAACTTTTTTCATACTCTACCATTCCTATCCTAATTTAATAACTTATCATAATACTATGTCCACAGTTCGGCTATAAACATCGGGCTTGCGCCGTCCGCTTTTTCAAATCCGCACGACTCATAAAAGCCTATCCCAATTTACGCTTACAAAAGGTCTTTTTGCCGCACTTGGGGCATTTTAAGCGTCTTGTTGTTGGTGTATGTATTGCCCATATATACGCGCCAAGTGTCGGAACAAAACGGTGTCCGCACTGACGGCACTCATAATCACCCGAAACATAATCAAGAGCGACTGCCATTGTAATTGAAAACAAAAATGCCGTTGCGCCCGTAATAATAAGCGTTAGTCCGAGCGTATGCGGTAAATACGGATATGTAAAAATGCTTTCAGTCAGAATAGCCACTCCCAAAAGCACTACGCAAACCGCCAATACAATTCTCAATTTATTCTTCTTTTCCATAATCATTATCTCCTCCATAATAAAACTAATCGAAAAACTTCCCTTTATAAAAATTCTCATTTCCAAGAGGTTTTGCCGTCAGTCTGAACATAACGCAGCCATCGGGACACACAATATCCTTAATGTATCTGCCGCTGCCGCCGATGTTCTCTAAATCTCCGCCGCTTCTGACAGCCTCCATAATCGGATACAGCATCATCATTGTTTTGGAGCAAATACCCTGTCCTTCCTCATTTACGGGACAGCCGTATGTGCAGGTATATTTATCTCCGATTTCTTCACCGTTGCGGCAATACCGCTCCGTGTGGTCACTGCGGAGAAATCCTGTTACTTCAATTTCAAACTCGTATTCCTCATCATACCACTTTTTCATAATCTCACTCCTACCTCAATAATTGACGGTTCATTATTATTTTGCAGCATCCTTAAAATCCACATTAATGCTGCCGACACCGCCATCCAGAGTGATACGGTTTGCACCGTTTCCGTACGTTTCATCATCGCGCATTTCTCTACCGTTAAGAGTTGCAGAGCCTACACCCTTATCAAGCTCTATTTTATAATCGTCTGCATCGCCGATAAGATGAAGGTTTACTTCGCCGATACCAAAATCCACATTACTTCTGCCGGACAGCTCGGCAGTCAGATTTACTTCACCAACACCGGAATCCAAATCAAGATTTGAAATTCTTCCTCCATCAATCGTCATTTCCCCTGCGCCGATGTCAAGCTCTGCGCGCTTCTTTGCATCAAGCTTATTAACCGTCATTTCACCCGCGCCGATGTCAAGCTTCAGATTTTCCGCCGAAAGCGTGTCAATACTCACCTTGCCCGCGCCGGCTTCAATGCAGGCGGTATCAAGAAGAAAATTTTCGGGAATATACACTGTAACAGTATTTTCCCCATGTCCTCTAAGAATTCCTTTTGAAAGGAATCCGCGCTTTTCTTTAATTACCATTGTATCGCCGTTTTGAGTGCATGTAATGTAATTGCTGTTCGATTCGGAGCGAAAATTATCTCCTTTTTTGATTATAAGCTCCGCCGCTCCTATTTGGGCAGTAAGACTTTTTGCTCTGCCGTCCGATACTGTTTCCTGTAATATTTCATGCGGCTCTACACATGTAGTTCTTCCCCCGCGCAAATATGAAATTGACGCAATCGCACTGATAATTCCAAATACAATACTCACAATCAGAAAACAAGCAAATGCGCCTGCCAGATATTTTATTATTTTTTGTAACCTTGTCATATTAATTTCCCTAAACTTTCTGTCCGCAGATAATGATATGAACATTTAACGTCCTATAAGGCTTGTCACTTTATATCCATACCACCGAACATACAGGTTCCGTTTATGTAAAGTGTAACCGCATTTTCTGCTCTGTTCTTATGATTCTTATCTGATATTCCGCCGAAAATCGAGCTTGAAGACACCTTGATATTCACATTGTCGGGAAGAAGTATATCAATGCCTCCGAAAATGCAGCAGGCATTTATTACAGCGCCGTTTTTTATAACAGCGTTTCGTAAATCACACTTAATCCCGCCGAATATTGCGTTAAACTCAGCGCCGTCAAAAACCTCATCTGTATAATCCACATCCTGTCCCGAAAAAGTTGCACAGCACTGCTTTAACGGAACGCCGTTTTTCTTTGCTTCCTCCAGAAGCAAAGCCGCTTTATTATCACGTCTCTTAAAAATTAATGCGAGACCGATAAGAATAACAATAACCGGTACTGTCAATTTGCGCATGATTTCAAAGTCAATTACACCCTGACACGCCATAAGCAGTGCCACGCCTATCAGTATTCCGATAACACTTACAAGCTTGTCATGGCTTGTGAATAGTCCTACAGTACACGGCACAATGATAAACAGCGTCCACCAGCCGTCAAAGAAAATACTTATGTCTGTGATACCCAAAGCATTAGTTCCGAATATTACACCTATTGCAACCAACACTATTCCCCAAATTACATTATTTCTTTTCATTTTACATTCCTCCATTTTTAATTATTATCATTGTTTTTTCTTCTTTTTTTTGGCATAGGCAGTTCGTCATACATCGCATTGAACAGCCTTTTCAAAAATTCTTTATCGTCAAGATTTTCAACAAGAAGCATTTCCTTTGCGCCCTCGTACGGCAGTTCATGCGGCGCGTCCGGCATAAGCTCCGCCGCTGATTTTACCGGCTTCACCAGAAAGCGGTCGTCACAGATGTATGCCGCGATTTTTCCGCGGTAGTAAATTATGTACTCGCCCATCATAGAACGATGAGTGATTTCCTCCAGTTCTGACAGCTGCTCTAATATAAAATTCAAATATTCCTTGCTTGATGCCATTTTTTCACTCCTTTATATGCCTTCTACTTTTCCAAAAATTCACGTCTGTACTGTGTCGGCGTAATGTTCTCCGACTTCTTGAATACCTTTGTGAAAACACGGTAATCATTATAACCGGTCAGCTCTGCTATTTCAGCTATAGATAATGCCGTTGTAAGCAATAGCTTCTTTGCTTTTTCCATGCGTATATTGGTAAGATACACATGAAACCCTACACCGATTTCATTTTTGAAAAGCTGACTGATATATTGTGAATTCAAGTGAAATTCATCTGCCAGAGCAGCAAGGCTTATTTCCTCCGCCAGATGCTCCTGCAAAAATTTTGTTATTCCTACAATAACGCGTTCCTCCTGTTTTTTATCCGCGTCTGATGATTCTATTCTCTGCTGAAATAATGATACCTTCAGATTATCTATACACGTTCCGAATTCCTCATAATTCACAGGCTTTAAAATGTAATCGGTAATCTGCAATCTGAGCGCCTGCTGACAATATGCAAAATCATCATATCCTGACACAATAACAAACGCTGTTGACGGATGTTTCATGCGGCTGCTCTGTATTACCTTCAGACCGTTCATAATCGGAATATTAATATCCATAATCACAATATCGGGAAGAAGGCTGTCTATCTTACCCAAAGCCTCCAAACCGTCCGCCGCTTCGCCCACAATCTCACAATCGTGTTCGTCCCAAGGAAACAGACGCTTAAATCCCTCACGAATCATAATTTCATCATCAACCAGTAATACCTTTAATTTTTTCATTTTGTTCACCTTTCTACGGCGTTTGTTTGTTTCACAAACACGCCTACAAAATGCCTTTTAGGCATTTTGTTCACCTCTCTACGGCGTTTGTTTGTTTCACAAACACGCCTACAAAATGCCTTTTAGGCATTT
>CAMCPC010000130.1 GCA_945876665.1 uncultured Oscillospiraceae bacterium | reverse complement strand
CTTATACATCAGATACGCTATTTCATCATCTCCCCATTTAAGGTCATAGTTTTTAATCAAAGCGTCATATTTGTCATGCGCGATTTCAAGCACCTCTGCATTGGCCGCGTCATTTGAGCCCATTGCTCTCGCAAAAAGCGAAAGAGCTTCAAGCCTTGTCACGTCATTGTCCGGTCGGAAGGTTCCGTCCTCATATCCCGATATAAATCCCTTCTGTGCCATATCGTTTATGTAGTCCTTTGCCCACGCATAATTTTCTGTATTTATATCGCTGAATTTTGAAGCTGTGACAGTAGATGTAACAGTATCCGCTGTTGTATCATCTGTCGGTGCGGCAAATACGGGAGCCGCCATTGATAGCGTAATCAGCATAGCCGATGCTGTTTTTATAATCTTATTCATATTGTTCTCCTTTTCATATACATAGTTTTATACTGTAATTTTAACATAAATACTTGTTTTCTGCAATAGATTTTTATGAATTTTTATAACATTAACATTAAATTCATTTTTCAGAAACATTTCAGTTTACATAACACCAATATTCCATATATTACAGCTTGATTTTGCAGTTTTTATCATGTATTATTTGAATTGTGGTTAACATAACACCCACAAGACAAGCTATAAGGATAAGGGGTATTCCCCAAAAGGAGGATTTTTAATGGATTTATTAAAAAGAAGAGTTCTGTCAGGAACAATAGCACTGAGCGCGCTTCTTTCAATTGCAGCGCCCGCATCGGCAGCAATTCCGTCAGACGTAAAAGGCACAAGGTATGAGGAGCCTGTACAAATCCTTTCGGCACTGAAAATAATGGTCGGTGACGAAAACGGCGAATTCAGACTTGACGACACCATCATCAGATCCGAGGTCACAAAAATGGCGGTACACGTGCTTGGTCTTGAGGACGCGGCAGAGTCAGCCAAAGGTCAGACTATGTTTGACGACGTTTCAACCGACCACTGGGCAAACGGTTACATTAACCTTGCGGTTTCTCAGGGCATTATCGAGGGCGACGGCGACGGCAACTTCAGACCAAACGCGCCTATAACCTACGCCGAGGCAATGACTATAATGGTCCGCGCAACAGGCTATACCGTTTCAGCCGAAGGCAAAGGCGGTTACCCGCAGGGATATATTCAGGTTGCCACCTCAAACGGTTTAACAAAGAACGTACAAGGTTCATCTGCTGAAGAAATTTCAAGAGGTAATGTCGCATACCTTACAACAAACGCACTTGAATCAAGGCTTATGGAGCAAACAGGCTTCGGCTCGGGCGCATCTTACGAAAGTACAGATAAGACACTTCGTAAGGACTATCTTAAGGTTACAAAGGACAGCGGTCAGATAATCGCAATAGAAAACACATCTCTGAGCGGTTCATCAAACCTCGGTAAAAATCAGATAAAAATCGGCGACAAAATATATGACGCAGCCTACAATATGAACGACCTTCTCGGTTATAATGTAGAATATTACGTCAAGGAATACAAGGACGGCTCAAACGAGCTTATACTTGCCATGCCGATAAAGAACAAGAACAACGAGCTTATTATCAGCGCAGATTTATTTTCTAAGCTGACAACAAAGAACAATAATACTGCCATTGAGTATTACAGCAGCGAAAGCTCATCAAAAGTATCATCAGCGGAGCTTGACAAAAACGCGGTTCTTATTTACAACGGCAAATATGAGGATATGGATACTTCCCTGCTTGATATGAGCGACAAATCAGGCAGTATCACACTCCTTGATACAAACAAGGACAGCAAGTATGATATTGCATTTGTGAAAAGCTACGAAAACATTGTAGTTGATTCAGCGACATCAAACAAGATTTCGGACAAGTATTCAGAAACTATTCTTAAGCTTGATGACAATGTTGATTACAGAATCACAAAGGGACTTGAGGAAATAAGCATTTCAGACCTTAATGAATATGATGTGCTTTCAGTTTACGCAAGTCTTGATGACAAGCTTTACGACATCGCCGTAACAAGTAAGAAAATTGAGGGCAGGGTTTCCGGCAAAGACAGCAATGGCTTCATCATTATAGACGGCGAAAAGTACAAGGTTGCTCCTAACTACACAAATACAATTTCCGTAGGTACAGAGGGTGTATTCTATCTTGATATTGACGGCAGACTTGCCGCAACTACCGCAGCTTCAAACCTAAGCTCAAATTACGGTTATCTTACAAGAGCATACTATTCAAAGAATACTGATGAAAAAGCTTCATTCAAGATATTCACAATGGACAACAAGGAAGTTATACTTGAAGGAAATGACAAAATCAAGTTTAATTCCGTAAGAAACGTAAGCGCAGAGGAAGTTGTAAATACAATTAACAGTGAAAACAATTCAACATCTGCCCAGCTTATAACCTATGCTGTTAATTCCGACAACAAAATCACATCAATAAACACAGCCGTTGACAACAGCTCAACAGGCGCGGTGAACAACAATAAGTTTACTCTTAACTATTCATTGAGCAACGCCAAGTTCTCAAAGTCACTTTCAAAGCTTGGCAATGTGAAGATTGACTCTGAAACAGTCGTATTCGACGTATCGGGTGATAATTCAGTAAGAAATGCGGATATGTTCGAGGACGGACAGGTATATGACGCATTGATTTACGACATGGCTGACAATTACACAGCAAAGGCTGTAGTAGTTACAAAGACACAGCTCAGCGCAAGCGCTGATGCGCCGATTGCAGTTGTAAAGGAAATAATGAGCGCTTCAAACTCAGACGATGAGCAGACAGATATGCTTGTAGCCCTTGTGGACGGCAAGGAGGTTTCCGTATACGCAGAAAACGAAAATGTGCTTGTAAAGGGCGGAAATAAGCTTGAGATGGGCGACATTATCCAGTACAAGACAAATTCAGATGATGAAATCGTAAGCGTAAGACTTCTTCTTGATATAAACGACAAGGATAACGAAATGATTGCTTCACCTGATAAAGACCTTGAAACAGTGTATGGAAAGGTTACAAAGAAGTTTACAAATTCAATCAACGTAACTGTAAACGGCGGCAGCGCGGCAAATTACGCTATTCCGTCAGACGTCACAGTTTACAGCGTTGACATGACAAAATCAAAGAACAATATTCTTACAGCAAAGGTAAGCGACATCGAAGTTTACGATACGGACGAAAACAACAGAGTGTTCCTGAAAATTTATGATGACGTTGTTGAAGAAATTGTAATAATCAAATAATATCACAAATAATAAATATCTTCTCTCTCACAAATCATAAACATAGGAGTTACCCCGAAAGCGGTAACTCCTTTGTTTATAAGCTGAAGCGTTTACGGTATTCCATAGGCTTCTGCCCCGTCTGCCTTTTGAACTGTCTGATAAAATTACTCACATCAGAAAAGCCCGTCCGCTGTGATATTTCTCCGATGCTTATAGTCTCCGTTCTCAATAGTATCTTCGATTGATTTATACGGTAATTTATAAGGTAGCTGTGCGGCGTCATACCCATATACTGCTTGAAAAGACGGATAAAGTAATACTTTGAAACATGAATTTTTTTCGTTATATCCTCCACCGTTATCTGCTCTGAATAGTTTTCTTCAATATAATCCACCGCCCTGCGTATTTCAGCGGCGTGAAGCTTATTTCCATATCCGCCCCGTATATCAAAGCTGTCTTCTATCATGGAATTGAACAGTGAATGAATATTCGCTGATGTCCCCGACAATGAGCATATATCATTGTAAGACGCCGTATTTATCATTTGCTGTATGCGTCTTACAAAATCGCCGGTATCTCTTATTGATACAGTGCGTATACCGTTATAATTTACAGCGTTTAATATACCCTCCGTGCCTATTCCTTTTATGTGTATCCAGAAAAATTCCCATTCACCTACACTGCTGTAGTAATGCTGATTTCTGCAGTCAAAGACAACCGCCTCACCCTTTTTTATCTCACCGCAGAAATCCCCCGTTTGCAGCTTACCCTTTCCGTCCGCTGTATAAATCAGCATATAGCTGTCATGCCCTGCTCTGTCGGTAATATACCCCTCTCCAGCATAAAAATGTCCTATTTCCATTATATAAAAAGGCATTGTAACATCGCCCTCCTGCGGAGTGGCAGTCACCCATACAGACTTATCCTTTATATCTATATCGAATTTTTTCATTTTTCATTCCCCGCAATTTTTTCATATCGTTTTATATGTTTTCATTATATCATATTGCTTTTACAAAATCAAATACTTAGCAATTTTTCAATATTTTAGTGCAATTTTAACTAATGCTTTTTAAGCGGAAATGGTGTATACTGTATTTATAATTTAAATCACGAAAGGACGGTCAATTATGGATAAGGTTAAAATATGGGTAGAGGACGTAACTATTCCTACATATGAAATAGGAGAATACAGCAAAATTCCCATGTTTCTTGAAAAGAGAGTATATCAGGGAAGCTCGGGACGCGTTTATCCGCATCCCGTATGCGAAAGTGTTTCGGATACAAAAACTGACAAAACATATACCGCTGTATATATGGAAA
>CAMCPC010000129.1 GCA_945876665.1 uncultured Oscillospiraceae bacterium | reverse complement strand
ATCCGCCATTTTGTTGAGCTAAGGGGTATAGGCATAATTGACGTAAAGGAAATATTCGGTATAGGCGCTGTCAAGGATACGGAAAATATTGACATGATTATTCATCTTGAACCTTGGGAGGAAGGCAAGCAGTATGACAGGCTCGGAATGGTTGACGAATTTACTAACATCATGGGCATAAACGTGCCGTCGCTTACAATCCCCGTGAAGCTGGGCAGAAACCTTGCGGTTATCGTGGAGGTTGCGTCCATGAACAACAGACAGAAGCGCATGGGTTACAATGCTGCCGTGGAGCTTAACAACAGACTTATGAACCAAATGGAAAGTCAGCTTAATCTGTAACGAAATAAAGCTGAATATTTAGATAAGGAAGATTAAATTGAAAATATTACTTGACACACATACACACACAATAGCCAGCACCCATGCCTATTCCACAGTGCTGGAATTAGCGCAGAAGGCGGCAGATGAGGGCATGGAGGCAATCGCAATTACCGACCACGCACCTGCAATTCCCGATGGAGTGCATCCGTGGCATTTCAGAAATTTAAAGGCAATTCCGCGCGAGATTTACGGAGTGAAAATTCTCTACGGTGCGGAAGTGAATATTGTTGACCTTGAGGGTAATATCGACCTTGAGGACGATATACTTGAGCTTTTGGACGTGGTAAACGCCAGTATTCATAAGCCGTGCTACAAGGACTACGGCGCAAAGGACAACACAAGCGCATATCTTGCGGTTGTGAATAACCCGCTTATAGACGTTATATGCCACAGCGGCGCGCCCGATCTGGCATACGATTATGAGAGGATTATTGACCTTGCAAAGAAAAATCATAAGCTTATAGAAATAAACAACCATTCCTTTTTTGTAAGAAAGTCAAGCATTCCTAACTGCAGGAAAATAGCGGAGATTTGTAAGGAAAAGGAAGTGGGAATAGTAGTCAGCTCGGACGCACACATAAGCTTTGATATTGGCGATTATACCAACGCGCTTGATATGCTTAAGGAGATTTCATTCCCCGAAAAGCTGATCATGAACAGAAATCTGACGGCATTTGAAGAATTTATGGCTGAAAAGGGGAAGAAGCTGTTTAGCTGGCACGTAGATGCAGCGTTATAATATATGGGAGGTATATATGATAGACAGAGAAAGACTTTCGTCTGTTACGGACAATGTGCTTTTTGATGAGGAAATGAGCAAGCATACCACCTTTCGCATTGGCGGAAAGGCTGACGCGTTCGTGAACGTGGAAAACGCGCTTGAAATTGAAAAAGTTATTCATTTCTGTACCGATACAGACACGCCGTATATGATAATGGGGAACGGCTCAAATATGCTTGTGAGTGATAAGGGCATACGCGGTGTTGTTATCCATATCGGCAGCGGTATGTCGAAGTGCCGTATTGAGGGAGATGAAGTGTATGCTGAGGCGGGAATACTTATGTCCGCGCTTGCAAAGAAAATCCTTGAGGCAAATCTCACAGGCTTTGAGTTTGCCGCAGGCATACCGGGCACGCTCGGCGGCGGTATTTACATGAACGCAGGCGCGTACGGCGGAGAATTGAAGGATATTATAGAAAGTGTGACATTTATCTGTCCCGACGGACTTATAAAGACAGAAACTGTTGATAACCTTGATTTAGGCTACCGTCACAGTATGTTTATGCAGGGCGGATATACAATTCTGTCATGCAAAATGAAGCTGAAAAAGGGAAATTACGATGAGATAAAATCTCTTATGGCAGACTTTAACGCAAGGCGCAGCGAAAAGCAGCCGCTTTCGCAGCCGTCGGCGGGCAGCACCTTCAAGCGTCCCGAGGGATATTTTGCGGGAAAGCTGATACAGGACGCAGGTCTTATGGGCTGCAGCATAGGCGGCGCAATGGTAAGCGACAAGCACGCGGGATTTGTCGTAAACAAGGGAGGCGCAACCGCAAATGATGTGCTTGACCTTATAGAACATATACAAAAGACGGTTAAGGAGAAATTCGGGGTGGATTTAGAGCCCGAAGTAAGATTAATAGGAGAACAGTAAAATGCAATACACAATAGTAACGGGAATGTCGGGCAGCGGCAAGACAAAGGTAATAAGATATTTGGAGGATATGGGATATTTCTGTATAGACAATATGCCGCCTGTTCTTATACCTAAGTTTGCGGAAATGCTGTCATCTGTGAACGGAAACTTCAATAATGTTGCGCTTGTTATAGATATACGCGTGGGCGACATGATAAATGAGCTTTTAGCACAGATAAACGACCTTAAACGCAAGGGTTACGATTGTAAGCTTTTGTACCTTGACGCGGACGATGAAACACTTGTAAAGCGTTATAAGGAAACGCGCCGTCAGCATCCGCTTGACAATACAAGCGGACTTTTGGCATCAATACAGCAGGAGAGAAAAATGCTGTCCGCACTATACAACGCGGCTGACCATGTGATTGACACGTCAAATCTCAGCACGCAGGATTTATTGCAGAAGCTGAAGAGTATTTACGCGTCACCCGATTCAAGGCACAGTCTGGAAATAAACGTTATGGCATTCGGCTTCAAGTACGGTATGCCGATGGATGCTGACCTTGTGTTTGACGTAAGATGTTTCCCGAACCCGTTCTATATTGATGAATTAAAGCACAGAACAGGTAATGACAAGGAGGTTCAGGACTACGTTATGAGCTTCCCGACGTCCATGAAGTTTATGGAAAAGCTGGAGGATATGATGTCATTTATGATACCGCTTTATATTGAGGAGGGCAAGGTGTCGTTGAGTATTGCCATAGGCTGCACGGGCGGCAAGCACCGCAGTGTTACTATGACGAATAAGCTGGCGGATTATCTCAAATCAAAGGACTATTCGGTAAATGTTACTTATAGGGATATTGGTAAAGAATAATGGGATTATATTATGTTGCCGCTCTGCGGCAGAATGGAGATTGATATGATTTCTGATACAAGAGTTGTAGCGATAGGCGGAGGCACAGGGCTTTCCACTATGCTCAAGGGTCTTAAGCTACATACCCATAATATAACGGCGGTGGTGACGGTTGCCGATGACGGAGGCTCGTCGGGAATGTTAAGAACCGACTTTGGAATGTTAGCTCCCGGTGATGTGCGTAACTGCGTGAGTGCGCTTGCGGAGGTTGACCCGGTAATGGGCGAGCTGCTTAATTTTCGCTTCAAGGGAGGAAGCCTTAAGGGGCATAGCCTCGGTAATCTGTTTCTTGCGGCGCTGAATGAAACCTCGTCAAGCTTTGACGAGGCGGTAAAGAAATTCTGTCATCTGACGGGTGTTGTCGGAACAGTATACCCCGTAACGAATGAGGCGGTGACATTGAGCGCGCTTTTAGAGGACGGAACGGTTATAGAGGGCGAATCAAATATAGGTGTACATCATGACGACCACAACAGTCCCATTGCGCGTCTTATGATTAATCCCGAAAAGCCTAAGGCTGTTGACGGGGTTATAAAAGCCATTGAAAGGGCAGATATAATTGTATTGGGTCCCGGAAGTCTGTATACGAGCATAATACCAAACCTGCTTGTGGACGGTGTTGTGGACGCGATAAGACAAAGCAAGGCTGTAAAGATTTACGTCTGCAACATAATGAGTCAGGGCGGCGAAACGGAAAACTATACGGCGAGCGACCACTTGGCGGCGATAGAACGTCACTCATACGAGGGTATCGCGGATATAGTGATTGCCAATAACGCCATAATCCCCGAGGGACTTAAGAAAAAATATGCCGAGGAGCATGCCTATGAGGTTGAAATTGACGCGAACAAGATTTTAAAGCGTTCAAAGCTTGTGCAGGGTAATCTTCTGCTGGTGCGTAATGATAAGATACGTCACAATTTCAGTCGTCTGGCAAGAACCATAATGCGTCTTGGCAGTGATATTAATTATTTTGAGAAACAATAACGAAAGGATTATTTCGTATGTCTTTTTCATCGCAGATAAAGGAAAAGCTCTGCAAAACTGAATACACCTGTCCGAATTGCTCTGCGTATGAGATTGCAGGTGCGCTTATGTTTGGCGGAACAGTGGGTGAGGGCAGTATAAGACTTGCAACGGAAAATGAACACGTAGCGCAGCGCATAAAAAATGATATTTTATCCTCTTTCGGCATTGAATTGCCGATAAGAAGTATGTCAAGAATATATCGTATTGAAACAGATGATATTAATCAGGTGGAAAATATAAAGGGCGGTATATTGCCGAGCGGCGATATGCCGTTTTCATGCTGCCGCGCCGCATTTGTGCGCGGCGCTTTTCTCGGCGGCGGCAGTGTAACCGATCCCCAAAAGGGTTATCACATGGAATTTGACACGAAGAACGAGGATATGGCAAGGTATTTGCAGGATTTTCTGAAAAAGGGCGGATTTGTGTCGAAAATAACATACCGTAAGGGTTATCATGTGGTATATGTTAAGGGCAGCGAGGAAATTGCCGATATACTGGGATATATGGGCGCGCCGCATTTTGCGTTTGAGCTGCTTGACGTGCAGATAGAAAAGGAAATGCGCAATGACGTAAACAGGCGCGTGAACTGTGAAAAC
>CAMCPC010000128.1 GCA_945876665.1 uncultured Oscillospiraceae bacterium | reverse complement strand
GCGTCAACAATCGCAAGACGCGCCTTTTTCGTTTCCATATCCACATCGTCCTTCATAATCGGATTTGTGTTATAGAACTTGTTAAAGGACTTTGTAAGGTTGGTAACGTATCTGTTGATATAGAACGGCTCGTTCTTTTCCGCCGCGTCCTTAACCGCGTCACCAAAGCCGTTAAGCTGCTTTACAAGCGAATATTCCTCGTCCGAAACAGCCTTTGAAAAATCCGCGCCGCTGTAATCTATACCCTCCGCCTTTCGCAATATACTTCTGCCGCGCGCATAGCCGTACTGACAATACGGCGCTGACTCGCCCTCGAAGTCAAGCATGCTTTCCCAACTGAATATTATATCCTTTTCACGGGAATTTTTAAGGAACGTATACAAAATTGCGCCGATACCGATTTTCTTTGCGGCATCGTCTATATCGTCAACCTTTGAGCCGTTGCTCTCAATTATTTCTCTTGTCTTTTCAATGGACTCGTTTAAAACGTCCTCAAGAAATACCACATCACCGTGACGCGTTGACATATTCTTACCGGGCAGCTTTACAAGTCCGAAGCCCACATGCTCGCAGCCCTGCGCCCAGTCCCAGCCTGCCTTTTTCATTACGGCAAAAATCTGCTTGAAATGCAGCGCCTGCGGAGTGCCCACAACGTATATATTTTTATAAAAATCGTACGTTCTATGACGGTAAAGCGCGGCGGCAATATCACGTGTCGCGTAAATCGTCGCGCCGTCCGACTTAAGCACGATACACGGCGGAATATTAAGCTCCGACAGGTCAACCACCTGCGCGCCCTCGCTTTCCACAAGCAAGCCTTTATCACGCAGTATATCCACAACCTCGTCCATCTTGTCGGAATAGAACGCCTCGCCGTTATAGGAGTCAAACTCCACGCCGAGCATATCGTAAACGCGCTTAAATTCCACAAGGCTGATTTCTCTGAAATATGTCCACAATGCCGTTGTTTCCTCATCGCCGTCCTCAAGCTTTTTGAAATAACCCCTTGCCTCGTCCTCCAGTTCAGGATGCGCTTCTGCTTCCTCATGGAACTTGACGTAAATCTTCAATAGCTCATTGATCGGATCCTTTTCAATAACATCTCTGTCGCCCCACTTTTTATACGCACATATCAGCTTGCCGAACTGCGTCCCCCAGTCGCCCAAGTGATTGAGTGATTGCACATTATAGCCAAGGTGCTTGTATATCTTCGCAAGCGAATTACCCACTGCCGTTGAGAAAAGGTGTCCGATGTGGAACGGCTTTGCAATGTTCGGTGATGAGTATTCCACAAGCACCGTCTTTCCCTTGCCCATGTCGGACTTGCCCCAATCACTGCCTGCCTTTTCAACGCCTGTGACCGTGGCGGAAATAAACTTTTCGCGGTTAAGGAAGAAATTAAGATAACCGCCTGCCGCCTCTGCTCTGTCTATCATATCGTCGTCAGACATTTTCTCGGCTAATTCCTGCGCTATAAGCGGCGGAGCTTTTCTCATAACCTTTGCAAGCGGAAAACATGGAAACGCAAGGTCGCCCATTTTTTCATCGGGCGGAACCTCGATTGACTTTTCCACTACTTCCCTTTCAAGTCCTGTTATATCAATTATTTTTTCAATTACGTGTTCTTTAAAATCCATTTTTCTAACTCCCTTTTTGCTAACTCCTTGTTATTATAACATTTTTGCAACGTATATGCAAGGTCGGTTTTGTACATTATACTGTTTTTTAGGCAAAAATATTGTAATAATCGAAAAACAGGTATATAATAATGAGGTTAAATGAGAAAAGGAGAATTAACATGATAAATCGCGAAAATATAAGAAATATAGCAATTATCGCCCACGTTGACCACGGCAAAACAACGCTGGTTGACTCAATGCTTGCGCAGAGCGGCACATTCCGCGAGAACGAGCAGGTGGATGAGCGAGTAATGGACTCAAACGACCTTGAGAGGGAAAGAGGTATCACAATTCTTGCAAAGAACACATCTCTTTACTACAAGGGTACAAAAATAAACATTATCGACACACCGGGACACGCGGATTTCGGCGGCGAGGTGGAGCGCGGACTTGAAATGGTTGACGGCGTGCTTTTGCTTGTTGACGCATTCGAGGGCTGTATGCCGCAGACACGTTTTGTGCTTTCAAAGGCGCTTGCGCTTGACCTGAAGCCTGTAATCGTTGTAAACAAGGTTGACCGTCCCAACGCAAGACCTTATGAGGTAGTTGACGAGGTACTTGATTTGTTCATTGACCTTGGCGCAACAGAAGAACAGCTTGACACGCCTGTAATTTACGCATCGGGACGTGACGGTTGGGCAACCGCTGAATACAACCCCGAACAGCCTAAGGACGACCTTACGGATTTGTTTGAGCTTATCGTAAACTACATTCCATGCCCCCAGTGTGAGGACGACGCGCCGTTCCAGATGCTTGTTTCAAACATTGACTATGACGAGTACACAGGCAGAATTGCCGTAGGAAAAATCGAGCGCGGCAAGGTAAGCGTCAATATGCCGCTTTCAATCTGCCGCCATGACGGCAAGGTTACACACGGAAAGGCTACAAAGCTTTACACCTTTGAGGGACTGAAAAAGACACCTGCCGAGGAGGTCGGCGCGGGAGATGTTGTGGCAATATCGGGTATTGCCGACATCAATATCGGTGAAACGGTATGCGACACCAACACCCCCGAAGCGCTTCCGTTCGTAAAGATAGACGATCCCGTACTTTCAATGACGTTCAGCGTAAATGACAGTCCATTCGCAGGTCAGGACGGCAAATTCGTAACATCGCGTCATCTGCGTGACAGACTTTTCCGCGAGCTTGACTCAAACGTAAGTCTTAGAGTTGAAGAAACGGACTCAACGGAAAGCTTTATCGTTTCGGGACGAGGCGAGCTTCACCTTTCAGTATTGATTGAAAATATGCGCCGCGAGGGCTATGAATTTCAGGTTTCAAACCCTGTTGTTATCTACAAGGAAATTGACGGCGTAAAGTGCGAGCCTATCGAAAGACTGACTGTTGACGTGCCGGACGAATACACAGGCACGGTTATGGACGGAGTTATAAACCGCAAGGGTGAAATGACAAACATGGCACCTACAGCTCAAGGGTATACGCGTCTTGAATTCCTTATCCCGTCAAGAGGACTTATCGGCTATCGTAGCGAGCTGCTTACAGCCACAAAAGGTACGGGTATAATAAACAGTATTCTTGAAAAGTACGAGCCGTACAAGGGCGACTTCAACGGCAGAACACGCGGCACACTTATCGCGTGGGAGGACGGCACAACAATTACCTACGGACTTTATAACGCGCAGGAGCGCGGCACACTGTTTGTCGGTGCGGGCGTAAAGGTTTACGAGGGTATGATTGTCGGCGAAAACGCAAGGCTTGAGGACGTTGTTGTAAACGTCTGCAAGAAAAAGCATGCCACAAACACGCGCGCATCAGGTTCGGACGATGCTTTAAAGCTTGTTCCGCCGAGAGATATGAGCCTTGAACAGTGTCTTGACTTCATCGCAGATGACGAGCTTCTTGAGGTTACACCGAATAATCTTCGTATGAGAAAGAAAATTCTTAACACAAGCCTTCGCGCAAAGGCGGCAAGCAGAAATAAATAAAAATCCTATATTGACAAAATCACTTTACGGATATATAATATAAATAGAAAAAAGGCAAGACCTCAAACGGTTATGCCAAAGATTTAGGTTAAATAGCCCTCTTGCTTTGACGAGTCGGGGGCTATTTTACGTTTTCCGCAAATGTTACAAGTATCACAATAACGAGAATTATAATTCTGATTATGTATTTTCTCATAACAACCACCCCCTTTCGGGAATGGCATAACCGCCCAGTTTTCACACTGTTTTTAGTCTTACCTTTAACTGCCGGATTACTCCGGCAGAGCTATTATATAGCAGCATCCTGCAATTTTCAACGCTTTTCATCAAAAAATAATAAATATGTAACATTATTGTCCGGTCACACCATAACAGCAATTGCGCTGTAATTATCGTTCTTTTCAATTTCGTTTTCGTGCAGGACTTCGAGCATTTTTTCAAGCCACTCCTTAGGTGATGAGGATTTATTTATCGTTTCTTCAATATCGTCCTCCGTGACGTATTCCCAGAAACCGTCGGAGCACAGCAGAAATGCGTCGCCATGCTCAAGTTCGGTAATATCCGAAATATCAGGTTTAAAGTTATCCATATCACTGACGCACCGTGTAAGCTTGTTCTGATTGGGACTGCGGCGTATATCGTCATATGTAATCATGCCGCCTTCAAACTCCATAAATGCGACACTGTGGTCGTCGGTTATTTTTAAAATCTCGCCGCCGCTGATATAATACAAGCGGCTGTCGCCAAGGTGCGCCCACACAGCTTTTTTTCCGTCCGTCACAAGCACCACCGCCGTTGAGGACATATTGTATTTGTCCTCATCACGTTCCTCGCCAAGTACCATAACAGCCTTTTCAAGATAGCCGCGCAGCGCCGTGCGTGAAATTTCGGGATTTTTTTCAAATTCAGCGCACACCGTATCACAGACAAGCTTTGACGCAACTT
>CAMCPC010000127.1 GCA_945876665.1 uncultured Oscillospiraceae bacterium | reverse complement strand
CCTACAACGGGACGTCGAGGACGCCGTCCCACAATACCGCCAAACAATAATTTATTTAGCGTCATACCAACTATGTCCCTCGGACATATCCACCTTAAGCGGCACATTAAGCGTCATTGCGCCCTGCATTTCCTCAAGAAGTATCTTTTTGACCTGTTCAACCTCGTCCTTATGTGCCTCAACAATCAGTTCGTCATGCACCTGCAAAATAAGGCGCGACTTCATATTTTCCTTTATGAGCCTGTTATCCACGCGCACCATTGCAAGCTTTATAATATCCGCCGCGCTGCCCTGTATAGGAGTATTGAGCGCCACACGCTCGCCGAACTGACGAATGTTATAATTCGGTGATTTAAGCTCCGGAATATAGCGTATTCTGTTCATCATGGTCTTTACATAGCCGTCATTTTTCGCCTGTTCCTTGATTTTTTCCATGTAATTTCTCACACCGTGATACTTTTCAAGGTAGCTGTCTATATACGCCTTTGCCTCCTTTACGGATATATGCAAATCCTGTGCAAGCGAAAACTCGCCTATGCCGTACACAATTCCGAAATTAACAGCCTTTGCGCTGCTGCGCTGCTCCTTTGTGACTTCCTCAAGAGGTATCCCCAGTACCTGCGACGCTGTTACCGCATGAATATCTTCATTATTCTTAAACGCGTTTATCATGGTTTCGTCATTTGCAATATGCGCAAGCACTCGCAGCTCAATCTGTGAATAATCCGCGTCCACAAGCACATAATCCTCTTTGGCAACAAACATCTTCCTTATCTCACGTCCCAGCTCTGTACGTGTCGGAATGTTCTGCAAGTTCGGTTCTGTCGATGAAAGTCTGCCCGTCACCGTCACGGTCTGTGTGAACACAGAATGTATACGATGTGTTTCGGGATTTACAACAGCCGCCAAGCCGTCGCAATAGGTACTCTTCAGCTTTGTAAGCTGACGGTATTCCATAAGAAATCCGATTATCGGATGTTTGTCCTTCAGCTTTTCAAGCACGTCAACATTTGTAGCATAGCCTGTTTTCGTTTTCTTCACAGGCTTTAATTCAAGCTTTTCAAACAAAATAACACCAAGCTGTTTCGGTGAATTAATGTTAAATTCCTCATCCGCAAGGAAGTATATTTCCTTCGTCAGCGCATCAATCTTTTCGCCAAGCTTTTCAGAAAATTCCTTAAGCTGCGCGTCATCCACAAGAAAACCGTTTATTTCAAGATGCGCAAGCACGGTTACAAGAGGCAGCTCCACCTCGCGGTACAGCTTTTCCTGTCCGTTTTCCTCTATTTTCTTTTTTATACTCTCATTCAGCTTGCCGAGCGCAACGGCGCATTTCGCAAGATATTCACTTTTATCATTTTCATCCTCGTCAAGTAATGACAACTGCTTTGCTTCGGGCTTTTCTATTTCAACGCCGAAATACTCGTTTGCAAGTCCCTCAATTGTATATGCGTTTTTTGCAGGGTCAACAAGATATGCCGCAATTGCCGTATCATCACATATATTTTTTATGTCAATTTTGCCGCAGAGCTTTACTATTGCTTCCTTGGCGTCAAACATGATTTTCGAAATATTTTCATTTTCAAGAAATTCCTTTATCGCGTCCTGTTCATCAACTATAACCGCACTGCTGCCCATTCCGATTGCAATGTTTGAAACATTATTTCCGTCAAAGTCAAGCACAACAGGAATACCCTCGCATTTTTCCCCAATGTGCATAGCCGCTGCGCCTGTCTGATAAGAGAAATCCTTAAAAATATCCTCTTTTTCCTGCACATTCTCATCTGCTGATAAATCAAGCTTTTTTATTATGCTGTTCAGGTCAAGACGTTTGAGAATATCATATAATCCGCTGTTATTTTCAAACCCCTCAAACACGCATTCCTCTGCGGAAAATTCAATCGGAGTATGGCGGTCAATAGTTGCAAGCTCCTTACTCATAAACGCCATATCACGTCCGTCCTTAAGCTTTTGCAGCATTGCGCCCTTTAAGCCTATATCGTCAATGTTATCATATATATATTCAATATTATGGTGCTTTTCAATAAGGCTCATGGCGGTCTTTTCGCCTATACCCTTAACACCGGGAATATTGTCTGACGCATCGCCCATAAGCGCCTTGATGTCTATAAACTCCGTCGGCGTAACGTGATAGCGTTCCTTTACCGCCGCGTCATCATATACAATCGTTTCATTATATCCCGACTTTGTAACGGTCAGTATTACCTTTGTCTTGTCGCTTGCAAGCTGCAAGTCGTCCTTGTCACCCGTTGCGATAAAGCAGCTTATCCCCTGCTCCTCGCAAAGACGCGCAACCGTTCCTATAATATCATCCGCCTCATAACCCTCTTTTTCAAGGATTGTTATATTCATTGAGCGCAGCACGTCCTTCATAATCGGCATTTGTGCTGCAAGTCCCTCCGGCATGGGCTTGCGCTGCGCCTTGTAGCCCTCGTACTGCTTATGTCTGAATGTCGGTGCCTTAACGTCAAAAGCGGCGCAGATATAGTCCGGCTGCTGCTCCTTTATAAGCTTTAAGAGAATATTCAGAAATCCGTATATTGCGTTTGTAGGTGTTCCGTCCTTTGCGCTAAGATACCGCACTCCGTAAAACGCGCGGTTTAAAATACTGTTTGAATCTATTATAAGTAGCTTTTTCATGACTGTTCCTTTCTTGACTTGTTTCAAGTCCGAGAGAAAATCGTTCGGATTGCCTGCAAAGTTGACAAGAGCTGTACGTGTGTACCGCCTCGTCAGTTTTGCTGGTGAGACAGGTGATTTAATTTAGACTTGTTGCAAATAATTCGCATTTAAATATATTTTATCCCCATTGCATACATTTGTCAACCCTTGTTCACAATTTGTTCACAAAATAACCGATTTCTGTTTACATTTAATTCATACCAGTGTCAAAAGTGTGCTGTATCATATAACCATAGTCAAGGAAAACTACTAAAGAGTATGAATTTAAGTTGTTTTGATAATAATGATATAAGGAGGATGACAACAATGAAAAAATACCCTTATACAGAGTCTACCGACTTAATTATTTATAATCATAAGCCGAAGAAGGAGAAGAAACCGCATGTATGGGTAACGGCAGTATGCAGCGCGCTTGCAGCAAGCGTATTCACTGCGGGGGTTTTCGGTTCGGCAATGTACTTTACTCTGAAAAAGGCAAACCCGACACCGCAGACACAAACATCTTCAAACGCTGTTACAACACAGCCAAGCGATTCATCTGATTCCGGTGCACAGCTTGCCGCATACAAGAACGGCAAAAAGGTGCTTACAGTACCTGAGATTGCGGAACAGGTCGGTCCGAGTGTTGTGGGTGTTATAAACAAAACAACGGTGTCCTCCCAAAAATATTATGACCCGTTTTCAGGAAGATATTTTTATTCAAGCGACCCATCACAGGACGGACAGACCGTCGAGCAGGGCAGCGGCTCAGGTATCGTCTTTCAGGATAACGGATATATTGTCACAAACCAGCACGTTATAGACGGTGCTACTGAAATATCGGTAATACTTAACACCGGTGAAGAATTTGCGGCAAAGCTTATTGGTCAGGATACAAAAACAGACCTTGCGGTTCTTAAGATTGATCCGGGTTCGACAAAGCTTACCGCAGCGACTCTCGGTGACTCCACTACTGTTCAGGTTGGTGAAACAGCAGTTGCAATCGGCAATCCGATGGGACAGGAATTTTCCGGCTCTGTTACGGCAGGCATCATCAGTGCCGTTAACAGAACGATGACTATAGAAAACAGAACTTATAACCTTTTACAGACAGATGCCGCTATCAACTCCGGCAATTCAGGCGGAGCATTAATCAACCAGTACGGCGAGGTTATAGGTATTAACTCGGTTAAGCTATCCACCACAGGTGTTGAGG
Source organism: uncultured Oscillospiraceae bacterium (assembly GCA_945876665.1). GTDB lineage: Bacteria > Bacillota > Clostridia > UBA1381 > UBA1381 > Hominilimicola. Next base: position 696 of record CAMCPC010000127.1, on the reverse strand, counting down.
GCATGGGATTTGCAATCGCAATATCCGAAGCAAAGCCTATAATTGACGACCTGATGGCATCGGGATATGTTACAGGCAGACCGCTTGTAGGTATAACAATCAAGGATACCGGCTACGGACTTTTCATCGGCAGTGTTGTAAAAGACAGCGGTGCTGAAGAAGCAGGTCTTAAGGCATACGACATGATTCTTGAAGTAGATGGTCAGAAGGTTTCCTCTGCAACAGAGGTAAACGAAATCCGCGATAAGAAAAAAGCGGGCGATTATCTGACCTTCAAAATCCTCAGAGACGGCGAAACTATGGAAATACAGGTTCGTCTGATGGAAGATACTGAGGATAAAAATAAATAAGCTATCCAGTTTTAATTGATGACTGCTTTTAAGCAGTCGATACCATCCTTTTTTTCATATGCCCTTGCCTTCCCCAAAGGCAAGGGTCCCCCCAAAAGATTCAGATATTTTTTATATCTGTTTCCTATATAATTACATCTTTTATAGTTGTGATAACTCCCCCTAAAAACATTTACTCCCCCAAAATGTATTTGTTTTAAGCACCGCCGAAGGGCGGTGTTTTTTTTGCACAGAAAAAGGCTGTCGTCAGACAGCCAATCTCCTGTATTCCTCCTTCATATATCCCGACAGCTCCTCCAGTTCAATCGAAAATTCCACAAAGCCGCGGGCATAATATGACAGATCA
>CAMCPC010000126.1 GCA_945876665.1 uncultured Oscillospiraceae bacterium | reverse complement strand
ATAATGAAGGAAAAGGACGCGCTTTACGCAAAGGAGGATTTTTCCGACGAGGACGGCTTAAAAGCTGCTGACCTTGAGGCTGAATTTGCGGAAATGGACGGCTGGGAGGCTGACTCTAACGCATCAAAGCTTGTTCAGGGACTTGGTCTTGATGAAAGTATTCTGTATTCAAACATGGCAGATCTGGGCGGTAACGAAAAGGTCAAGGTACTTTTGGCACAGGCGCTTTTCGGTGACCCTGACATTATACTTCTGGACGAGCCTACAAACCATCTTGACCTACAGGCTATTGAATGGCTTGAGGATTTTCTTCTGGACTATGAGGGTACTGTCATAGTTGTATCGCATGACAGATATTTTCTTAATGTGGTGTGTACGCATATCGTGGACATTGATTATTCAAAGGTAAAGATGTACGTCGGTAACTACGAATTCTGGTACGAGTCAAGTCAGATGATGGAAAGACTTATAAAGCAGCAGAACAAGAAGGCGGAAGAAAAAATCAAGGAATTACAGACCTTTATTCAGCGTTTCTCTGCCAATAAGTCAAAGTCAAAGCAGGCAACGAGCCGTAAAAAGATGCTTGACAAGCTGACTGTTGAAGAACTTCCCGCGTCCTCAAGACGTTATCCGTTTGTCGGCTTTGAGATGGACCGTGAGGCAGGTCGCGACCTGCTTACCGTTGACGGAATTTCAAAAACCGTAAACGGCGAAAAGCTTTTAAATAATATATCATTTACAATGAACCATGACGATAAAATTGCGATAATCGGTGAAAGTGAAATTGCAATAACTGCGCTTATGCAGATTTTAGCCGGTGAAAGTGAGCCGGACGAGGGAACAGTAAAATGGGGCATAAGCACTTCGCAGAGCTATTTCCCTAAGGACAATTCGAAGTATTTTGACGGCTGTGAGTTAAACCTTGTGGATTGGCTCAGACAGTATAGCGCGGAGGGCTTTGAAACACAGAACGAGTCGTATATTAGAGGATTCTTGGGCAGAATGCTGTTCTCGGGTGATGACGTATTCAAGCAGGTAAATGTGCTGTCGGGCGGCGAAAAGGTAAGATGTATGCTGTCGCGCATGATGCTGTACGGCTCAAATGTGCTTATCCTTGATCAGCCCACAAACCACCTTGACCTTGAATCAATAACGGCTGTCAACAATGGTCTTAAAGCGTTCAAGGGCAATGTGATTTTCGCGTCACACGACCATGAGTTTGTGAACACTGTTGCAAACAGAATAATTGACATACGCGAGGACGGTACGATTATTGACAGAATGTGTACGTTTGACGAATATATTGAAATGCGAAAAGAAGGAAAGGTTTGATTTGAATTTCCCTTCATACTCATTGAGAGGAGTGGTATAATGAAATTTGAAAATACAGAGGTTTATGGCTTCAAGAGCGCGCTGCGAGGTATGCGCAATCCGCTTGAATCATGGAAAAAGAACGACACCGTTGAGGAAAACGGCAGTGTGACAATAGGCGAAAACGACTTGGGACTTGCCCAAAGACTGATAAGGTCAGGCAGCGAGCACAGAAAGTTTATGCGTCAGATTTTTGTGTCGGTGGATATAACAGGTCCGCTGTACTGGTGGAAGGAGTTTGACACGTACAAGGTCGGCACTGTTGCAAACAGCACCTCAACCATGCACAAGCTTGCTTCAACGCCTATCACACGTGAGTGCTTTGAAATTGACGACTACAACGCAGACCTTGACTATGACGGAGTAAGACTTGGCGATATGATAGACAAGCATATTGAATTTCTGGAAAGCATGAGAGTGAAGTACCTTGAAACAAAGGACAAGGAATACTGGAAGGAGGTTATCCGCTGGCTGCCGTCCTCATGGCAGCAGACAAGGACAGTTACAATGACATATGAAAATCTGCTTGCTATGTGCTCTAAGGGACAGCGCCGTTTCCATAAGCTTACGGAATGGTCAGAGTCGTTTATTGATTGGGCGAGAGAGCTGCCCAAATCGGCGGGGGTGCGGGTTTTATAAGGAAGTGTTTAAAAGCAATTTTTAAAAAAAAAAAAGTAAATTATAAAATTAATTTATTTAATGGGCGAGAGAGCTCCCGTATGCGCAGGAGCTGCTGTTTATAGACGAACTTGATTAATCGCATTTTGAACAAAAAACACTGTAAATTATACATTGAATTTATTAAAAACACTTTAAAAATTTTGAAAAATGTGTTATGATATAGATAATAATCACTATGCTTAAGTACAAGCAGCGAATTAATGTGATATGGTTTTATTTCAGAGGGAGGATAACGAAATGTTCAAAAATTCAAAGAAGAACTTGAAAAAGTTAGGTGTTTTTTCTTTGGTTCTTGCTCAGGTTGCTGCAGTCGGAGTTGTTGCTCCGGTTACAAATGCAAGCGCATTTGCAGGCAGTGCTATAACAAGAAACATGGAAAACCTTGACAGAGGTGTTGTTGCTACAAAGACAGACAGCGGCGTGCTTGTGTCATGGAGAAGACTGGCTACAGAGCCGGCTGATACCACATTTACTCTTTACAGAAACAAGGAGAAGATTAACGAGGGCGCAGTTACAAACTTCGTTGATGCACAGGGTACTGTAAATGACAAGTATACAGTAGTTGCCAATGGACAGATGTCAAAGAGCGTGGGCGTATGGGAAAACGGATATCTTGATATTCCGCTTTCAAATACTCCGGAAAGTGACGTTGTACAGATGGACAGAAACGGTGTTTATATCGGTTCATACACACCGGGTGACTCATCATACGGCGACCTTGACGGTGACGGCGAGTATGAAATCGTAATGCTGTGGAATCCGTCAGACGCAAAGGACGCTGCTTCAACAGGCAGAACAGGTAAGGTATTTGTTGACGCATACAAGCTTGACGGTACACAGCTGTGGAGAATTGACATGGGCTTCAATATTCGTGCCGGAGCACATGACACAATGCTTAACATTGCTGACTTTGACGGCGACGGCAGAGCAGAGGTTATGCTAAGAACTGCTGACGGTACAGTTGACGGTCAAGGCAACGTTATAGGCGACGCGTCAAAGGGTGATAAATATGAGAACAGCTGGGCTGCTCTTAACGCAGGTAAGAACCTTCAGGGTCCTTTGTATGTAACATGCTTCGATGGCGAAACAGGTAAGGCTCTTGATACAATTGATTATTTCCCGAACAACGTAGTTGGTTCAATGGCTACAACATACAGCTTCGGTGATGACTTTGGTAACCGTTCAGAGAGATATAACTCAACAGTTGCATATCTTGACGGACAGACACCATCTGTTGTATTCTGCCGTGGTTACTATTTTGGTAAGAATATCTCCAATCCTAACGGACGTACGGCAGCTGCTGCATATAGCTTCAAGAACGGCAAGCTGAGTCTGCAGTGGACATTTGATACAGCTGAAAGCAAGAACAACCAGTACATAGGTCAGGGTAACCATCAGATTGAAGCCGGTGACGTTGACGGCGACGGCAAGGATGAAATCGTATACGGTGCTTTGGCATGGGATGATGACGGTTCAATCCTTTGGTGTACATTCCAGGAGCATGGTGACGCTATGCACCTTGGTGATTTCGACCCGACAAAGGAAGGTCTTGAACTTATGAAGGTTTATGAGGACTACAGCGCAGACGGTGAAGTGTTTGCTCTTGACAGTCCGCAGCTTTCACCGTTTATCACAAGCAATACAATATTAAAGAATTCAGCAGCTGCAAGCGCTGCTCCTACAGACCGCCATCAGTGGGGCGGCTCACTTCAGAATGCCAAGACAGGTGAATTCTATCAGATTCATAACGGTGTCAAGGATACAGGCCGTGGTATGATAGGAAATCTTGGTTACGGTGATTCGTGGTATGTAATGTGGGGCGCAGGCTCAACAGGTTATTGGGACAGCAACGGCAACGAGCTGCCTGACCTTAAGGCCTCTATGAACGGCAGAATTTTCTGGACAGGCGACCTTCAGGATGAGCTTCAGGATCACAGAGGCGCAGGTCAGGAAATCACTGTTTCAAAGTGGAATGACCAAACAAAGAAATTTGATGAAGTCTTTGTTGGCGCAGATTCTCACTCAATCAACAGTACAAAGGGTAATGTAAACCTACAGGCTGATTTGCTTGGTGACTGGAGAGAAGAAATTGTTTCTTACGCAATCACAGGCTCAAATACACAGAAGGAAAAGATGACAATCAAGGGTGACTGGGATAAGGACGTAGAAGTTGAAATGGATAAGACTGTTTACCAGTATTCATTGAGAATTTTTGAAACTCCTTATGCAACAGACTATAACTTCTATACACTTGCACATGATGATATTTACAGAAATTCATCAGGCGCATACAACAACTGCTACAACCAGCCTCCTCATATCAGCTGGTACATGAACGATGCAATTGAAAATTCACCGTACACAACTCAGCCGGCTGCAAATGTTAAGCTTGTTTCCAACAAGTATGTTCCGACAGCATTTGATGAAGCATTGCTTCCGGAGGGCGGTTCAGGTGCTGTAAGCACAGGCGCTACACCGTTCGTAGACATTGCAGATCACTGGGGTAAGCCATACATCGAAAAGATGTATAAGGCAGGCGTTATCAACGG
>CAMCPC010000125.1 GCA_945876665.1 uncultured Oscillospiraceae bacterium | reverse complement strand
AAGTCGGCGCAAGCTGCGCTGTAGTTCTTAAATAGGTTATTCCACGCTTTGCGTGCAATAATATATATTTTAAAATTTTACGAAAGGAAGTGTAACACGGTATGCCTACATTTAATCAGTTGGTTAGAACAGGTAGAAAGACATCTAAAAAGAAATCTACTGCCCCTGCTCTTCAGAAGAGTCTTAACTCACTAAAGAAGAAGACTACTGACAAGAGCTCACCTCAGAAGAGAGGCGTATGCACAGCTGTAAGAACTGCTACACCTAAGAAGCCTAACTCAGCTCTTAGAAAGATTGCCAGAGTAAGACTTACAAACGGTATCGAAGTAACAGCTTACATTCCTGGTATAGGTCACAACCTACAGGAACACAGCGTTGTGCTTATCAGAGGCGGAAGAGTTCGTGACCTACCGGGTACAAGATACCACATTATCCGCGGTACTCTTGATGCTCAGGGTGTTAACGGTCGTCTTCAGTCAAGAAGTAAGTACGGTGCCAAGAAGCCAAAGGAAAAGAAATAATGCCGCGTAATTAACTAAAATACGCGCATATCACAAGTGCATATCGGGTTATATTAAGAGATATTATTCGAATAGCGCTGACGGAGCTTTGAAAAAATAAGTTCAGAGTACCTGTGATATTCATTTGGAAAACAAAATTTATAAGTTGTTTTCCGCAATCGTTTACGGACGGAAAATATCGCCGGAAGGACGCAGGCAGAATTTGATAAATATCAAGGCGCAAAACGCAGGGATACTCTGTGTATTCCGAGTATTTGCAACGAAGATATTTGCGAATTATGCCAAGTATTTATGGTGAGATTTGACAAACGGAACGATAAAATATGAAGGAGGGAAGTAAAGTGCCAAGAAAAGGTTTTATAGCAAAGAGAGAAGTGCTGCCTGATCCGATTTACAATAATGTTGTTGTTACAAAGCTTATAAACAACATCATGCTTGACGGTAAAAAGGGTGTTGCTCAGAAAATCGTTTACGATGCATTCGAAATCGTAGCCGAGAAGACAGGCAAAGACGCACTTGAAGCATTCCAGGAAGCTATGGATAACATCATGCCGGTTCTTGAAGTAAAAGCAAGACGTGTCGGCGGTGCGACATACCAGGTTCCTATGGAAGTACGTCCGGAAAGACGTCAGACATTAGGTCTTAGATGGCTTACTCGTTACTCAAGAGAGCGTAACGAAAAGACAATGAAGGAAAGACTTGCAAACGAAATTATGGACGCTATCAACGGTACAGGCGGCGCAGTTAAGAAACGTGAAGATACTCACAAGATGGCAGAAGCAAACAAGGCTTTCGCACATTACAGATGGTAATTTCACAGTATTTCCTGCGGTTAAGCCTTATGGCTTTTCCGCCGGGACTACAGTGTGTATAATACTAAACATTTGTTTATTTAATCAGAAATTAACCTTATAAGTAAGGAAAGGAGGACATTTCCATTATGGGTAGACAATATTCACTTGAAAATACAAGAAATATCGGTATCATGGCTCATATCGATGCCGGTAAGACTACTACAACAGAAAGAATTCTGTACTACACAGGTATCAACCACAAGATTGGTGAAACCCATGACGGTGCCGCTACAATGGACTGGATGGCACAGGAGCAGGAGCGTGGTATCACAATTACTTCCGCTGCTACAACATGTTTCTGGGCGCCGCAGGAAGGCCCATACGCAGGCATAAAGAACAGAATTAACATTATCGATACCCCGGGACACGTTGACTTTACAGTTGAAGTTCAGAGATCTCTAAGAGTTCTTGACGGTTCTGTAACAGTTATGTGCGCTAAGGGCGGCGTTGAGCCTCAGTCAGAAACAGTTTGGCGTCAGGCTGACGATTACAGCGTACCTCGTATGATTTTCGTCAACAAGATGGACATCATGGGCGCTGACTTCTACAATGTTGTAAACATGGTACACGAAAGACTTAACGCTAACGGTGTGCCAATCCAGCTTCCTATCGGTGCTGAGGATACCTTCACAGGTATTATCGACCTTATGAACATGGACGCTGAAATATACGACAGCGAGGACGGTTCTAAGTATCACAGAGAAGAAATCCCTGAGGATATGAAGGACAAGGCTGAAGAATATCGTCAGGCAATGGTAGAAGCTATCTGCGAAACAGATGAAGCATTGCTTGAAAAGTTCCTTGGCGACGAGGAAATTTCAGTCAACGAATTGAAGGCAGCTTTGAGAAAGGCTACTATAAATAACGAAATCGTTCCTATGCTTTGCGGAACGGCTTACAGAAACAAGGGTGTACAGATGCTTCTTGACGCAGTTATCGAGTACATGCCTTCACCGTTGGACGTGCCTGCAATCAAGGGTGTTAACCCTGATACAGACGAGGAGGACGAGAGACCGTCATCAGACGACGCTCCGTTCGCAGCTCTTGCATTCAAGATTGCAACAGACCCGTTCGTTGGTAAGATTTGTTTCTTCAGAGTTTACTCCGGTTCTCTTGAAAAGGGTTCATATGTATTGAACTCATGCAAGGGTAAGAGAGAAAGAATGGGAAGAATCCTACAGATGCACGCTAACCACAGAGAAGACCTTGATATAGTTTACTCCGGTGATATAGCTGCTGCTGTTGGTCTTTCAAATACAACAACAGGTGAAACACTTTGCGATGAAAAGCACCCGATTATCCTTGAGTCTATGGACTTCCCCGAACCGGTTATCCGTGTTGCAATCGAGCCTAAGACTAAGGCAGGTCAGGAAAAGATGGGTATCGCTCTTGCAAAACTTGCAGAAGAAGACCCAACATTCAAGACCTACACAGACGAGGAAACAGGTCAGACAATCATCGCAGGTATGGGTGAGCTTCACCTTGAAATCATCGTTGACAGACTTCTTCGTGAATTTAAGGTAGAAGCTAATGTCGGCGAGCCTCAGGTTTCATACAGAGAGGCAATCAGAAAAGAAGTTAATATCGAACACAAGTACGCACGTCAGTCAGGTGGTAAGGGTCAGTACGGTCATGTACTATTGAAGCTTGAGCCTCTTGAAGAGGGCGGCGGCTACGAGTTCGTTAACGCTATTGTCGGCGGTGCTATTCCTAAGGAATATATCCCGGCTGTTGACGCAGGTATTCAGGGCGCTATGCAGTCCGGTGTACTTGCAGGCTATAACGTTGTTGACGTAAAGGCTACTCTTTATGATGGTTCTTACCATGAAGTCGACTCATCAGAAATGGCATTTAAGATTGCCGCTTCTATGGCGTTCAAGGAAGGTATGAAGAAGGCAGACCCTGTTATCAAGGAGCCTATCATGCTTGTAAACGTTATCGTTCCTGATGATTATCTTGGCTTCGTTATCGGTGACCTTAGCTCAAGACGTGGTATGGTTAAGTCACAGGAATCACGCTCAGGCGGTGTTACTCAGGTAACAGCTGACGTGCCTCTTGCAGAAATGTTCGGCTATGCTACAGTTCTTCGCAGCGGTACACAGGGACGTGGTCAGTATTCAATGGAGCCTTCACACTACAGCGAGGTTCCGAGATCAATTCAGGAAAAGATTATGAACGACCGTTCAAAGGATTGATTTTAATGATTTTTGCGGCGGCAGGAGCGATTTCCTGCCAAACGCCGCTTAAATTATGAAATATTTATAAAATATTTGAAAAAATACTTGATTTTTTCACAAAAAAATTGTACAATAACTTTATTAGTGTAACAATAATATTTTAAGGAGGAATTTTTACAATGGCAAAAGAGAAATTCGAAAGAAATAAGCCGCACGTAAACATTGGTACTATCGGTCACGTTGACCATGGTAAGACAACTCTTACAGCGGCTATCACAAAGGTATTGGCTCTAAAGGGTCAGGCTCAGTTCGAGGCTTATGACATGATCGATAAGGCTCCTGAGGAAAGAGAAAGAGGTATCACAATTTCAACAGCTCACGTTGAGTACGAGACAGACAAACGTCACTATGCTCACGTTGACTGCCCGGGACATGCTGACTACGTTAAGAACATGATCACAGGTGCTGCTCAGATGGACGGCGCTATCCTTGTTGTATCAGCTGCTGATGGTCCTATGCCTCAGACAAGAGAGCACATCCTTCTTTCAAGACAGGTTGGCGTTCCTTACATCGTAGTATTCATGAACAAGTCAGACCAGGTAGACGATCCTGAGCTTCTTGAGCTTGTTGAAATGGAAATCAGAGAGCTTCTTAACGAGTATGAATTCCCTGGTGATGATATTCCAATCATTACAGGTACAGCTCTTGGCGTACTTGAGTCATCATCAACAGATGTAAACGCTCCTGAGTACAAGTGCATACTTGACCTTATGGATGCTGTTGACAGCTACATTCCTACACCGGAAAGAAAGGCAGATCTTCCATTCCTTATGCCAATCGAGGATATCTTCTCAATCACAGGCCGTGGTACAGTTGCTACAGGTAGAGTTGAGAGAGGTCAGCTGAAGCTTAACGATGAAGTTGAAATCGTTGGTCTTACAGACGAAAGACGTAAGGTTGTTGTTACAGGTATCGAAATGTTCAGAAAGCTTCTTGACTATGCTGAAGCTGGTGACAACATCGGTGCACTTCTTCGTGGTGTTCAGAGAAACGAAAT